>JAJQHZ010000056.1 GCA_021199475.1 Lachnospiraceae bacterium | reverse complement strand
TACAAGGGATTCCACCTCTTTTCTAATCTCAAAGTGTCGAAAACGGGATTATACCACAATCCGCCCATACGTCAATACCCGTAAATCTCCGTGATCTCCCGGCTGTACACGCCGGGGCGGTCGTACACGACCAGCGGTTTTTCCACGGTCATCCGCGGGCGGCCGCCGCGCACGGCCTCGATGAGAACCATGTTCGGCTCTTTGTCGATGGACGGGTATACGAGCCGCATCCGCTTCGGCTCCAGATGATACTGTGGCAGAACGCGGACGATCTCGGCCAGGCGGAACGGGCGATGCACCATGTAAAAATGCCCGCCGGGCACGAGAAGCCTGCCGGCTGCGCGGACGACGTCCTCCAGGGTGCAGAGGATTTCATGGCGCGCCGCCGCCTTCTCCAGATCGGGATTGAGCAGGCCGTGGCTGCCCTGCAGATAGGGCGGGTTGGACGTGATGGTATCAAAAGAAGCCGGTGCGAACAGCGCGTCGGCTTCTCTGATATCTCCTTTTATAATGTCTATCCGTTCGGTCAGGTCATTCAGCGCCACACTGCGCGCGGCCATGTCCGCACTCGCAGCCGAAATCTCCAGCCCGGTAAAATGCCTGCCCGGCGTCTTCGCGGAGAGCAGGATCGGTATGATTCCGGTGCCCGTGCCGAGATCCAGCGCCAGGCCGTCCTCCTTTACCTGCGCGAAGCCCGAGAGCAGCACCGCGTCCATTCCAAAACGGAACAGATGCTCGCTCTGGATGATGCGCAGACCGTTGCGGCACAGGTCGTCCAGATGCTCGCCCGCTTTTAATTTAATTTGCATAGCTATCGTTTCCTTCTGTTTCCATTCGCATGAATCAGCTGCCCGAGTCGATGCAGCTTCCGCTCAATGATTCGCGTGTGCGCCGCCTTTCGTTTTCTCACCCCGACGGTCGGATGCGTCCCGGCTATGACGATCCCGCTCTTTACCGTCCCGCTCATTGCCATCCTGATCCTTGCCATCGCGGTCTTTTCCGTACCGGTTTCTGCCATCCCGCTCATTGCCGTTCTGGTCCTTGCAATCGCGGTCTTTTCCGTACCGGTTTCTGCCATCCCGCTCATTGCCGTTCTGGTTCTGGTCCTTGCCCTCTTGCTCTTTACCGTCCCGGTCTCTGTTATCCCGGCTTCTGCCATCCCGTTCTTTTCCGTCCCGTTCATTGCCATCCCGGTTTTCGCCGGAACGGTTCACACGGGAGCGCATCGGCTCCTTGTCCTTGTTTTTCCCGCTCCGCTCTTTTTTCTTCCTCGGGCGGAACGTCAGGTCCTTCGCGTCAAATTCTTCCAGCTCTTTCTCTTCATTTTCCTCGAATATGACCTTGACCCGTTCCCGCAGAACATTGACATACTGCACCGTTCCCGTTCTCCCATCGAGGGTCGTCACAGTGTCTCCCTGCGCCGGAAGACGGCTGTTCAGGTACTCGTAGGTCTCCTCCTCATTCTTCAGGCAGCACATCAGCCTGCCGCAGACGCCGGAAATCTTGGTCGGATTCAGCGACAGATTCTGATCCTTTGCCATCCGGATCGACACCGGAGCAAAATCAGAAAGGTAGGAATGGCAGCAAAGCACGCGGCCGCAGATGCCGATGCCGCCCAGAAGCTTCGTCTCATCGCGCACCCCGACCTGCCGCAGCTCAATCCGCATGCGGAACACGGACGCCAGGTCCTTCACCAGCTCACGGAAATCAATCCGCCCGTCCGCGGTAAAATAAAACAGGACTTTATTATTATCAAACGTGTATTCTGCGTCAATCAGCTTCATCTCCAGGCCGTGCTTCTGGATTTTCTCCCGGCAGATGCGCAGCGCGTCCTTCTCCTTCTCCCGGATATACGCCACGTGCGCGTCATCCTCCGCTGTCGCCACACGAATGACCTCTTTCAGCGGTGAGACAACCTTGTCGTCCTCCACCTCGCGCACGCCGCCGATCGCCGTGCCGTACTCTACTCCCCGCGCGGTCTCTACGATGACGTGATTTCCCGCGTGAATCTCATATTCCTTTGGGTCAAAATAATAGACCTTTCCGGCATTCCGAAACCGGACCCCAATAATCTTAACCATGTATATTCTCCTTAATGACAAGGAACAGAAGCTCCATTGTCAGGTCAAAATTGACATTTGCGTTCAGACGCGCCTTCGCCGTCTCAATCGCCTTCATCACTACATCGACGCCTTCATACGAGCACGTCTGAACCGTCTCGCGGATGGTGCGAAGCTCGTCCTTAAAAATGACGCCCTCCACATCCTTCGTCGCTTTATAATATACCATATCGCGGTACCAGAGCGCCAGAAGATCCAGATAATCCCCAATCGAGACCTTATATTCCTGGACTTCCTTTACATAATCAATGATCGCGCTGATCTCCATCGTTCCCACGCTCCGGACCAGCCGCATCGCAGAACCCTTAATCGCGTTGAAATCCTCCGAGGAAGCCAGCCGCACCGCCTTGCCAATGTTTCCCTGCGCAAACGCCGCGCAGATATCCGCCTGGTAGTCCGGCACCTGGATCTCCTTCATCAGATATTCCTTCACCACCTCGTCCGGCACCGGCTTCAGATTCAGCGTCACACAGCGCGAACGGATAGTATCCAGCAGCATCCGGTCATTCGCTGTCAGTAAAAGAACAATCACATACTCCGGCGGCTCCTCGATGGTCTTGAGTATCGCATTCTGCGCCTGCACCGTCATCTTCTCCGCGTCATTGATAATGTAAATCTTGTATTTGCCGTTGTACGGGCGGATCTGCGCGTCGCCGACCAGCTGTTCGCGCACATCCTTCACACCAATGCTGGCCGGCTTCTCATGCTGCAGATAAATAATATCCGGATGATTGCCGCTCATCGCCTGCCTGCAGGAATGGCACTCCCCGCAGGGGGTGATGTCCTCTGCGCTGTGCATATTCATACTGTCTGGATGATCCGTGCCGTGTATATCAATACCGTTCGGGCGAGCCATATTGTGCATATCATTACCGTCCGGATGCTCCAGGTCAGAATCTCCGCTCATCGTTTCGGTATCATTCGACGGTATATGCACCCGCTCACACTGCAGCGTCTGGGCAAACGCCTTCGCGAGCATATTTTTTCCAGTACCTTTTTCTCCGTTAAACAGGTAAGCATGGCTCACCTTACCGGAGCGGATGGCCTGCGCCAGATGCGCCACCTCTTTTTTATGTCCAAGTATCTCGTCAAATCCTGCCATTTCATCCTCCCCTGTGCCCGGCAGCCCGTACGTAATTCCATGTGCATTCTGCCGCCTGTTTCGCCGATAGCACAATGCAAAAATCCCCGGTGCAGCCCACCATTATCCTATGCTTTTTTTCTGCGGTTCCTCTGAACCACAGAGCATCGAAACGCTTTCCTCATAGCCGGGGACAATTCCGGGCAGTCTTCGTCAAAAACAATGGGATGATTTTTTGCTTCCTCAACCTCTCTTAATTGTTCTTTCGTAGGTTTTTTCCCATTTTCAATAATATATGTTCTGGTCATAGTATAGCTCCTTTTCTGCATTGGTCGCGAGTCTGGCTGAAATCAGCCGGATGGATTCTTTCTTCTCCGTAAACACAACAAAAAGAATATCTCCAACCCTGCCAATCGCAATATACCTTTCCTCATCAATGCTATGCTCAAAATCATACATCTCGATATAATTCGGGTCTTCAAATACATGAGCCACCGTCTCAAATGAGATTTTATGTTTTTCTTTGTTGATCAGATTTTTCTCCTCATCCCACTCAAATTTCATAGCTCATATCTACTCCTTTTACAAATAGCGTATCACACAAACAGGGATTCGTCAATGTATATCCATTCTGGAAATTTCCGCATTTTCTCCCCAATTACAACTCCGAGCGGATATACTCCGCCACATTCTCCAGACAGATTTCCCGGTCGCCATCGTTCGCAAATCGCTTCGAAATGCCGGCCCGAATGACGTTTTCTTCAGAAAAGTCTTCCTGATCCTCCAGAAATCTCCGGCACATCTCCGAGTAGTCCGGTACCGGCTGCTTCCCCTCACGCTTCATGGAACGCTCCAGGCGCAGGCGGTCATTTACCTCAATATAGAGCGGCACCACGCGTTCCGCACCATAGTAATCCCGAATCTTTTCATAGGAGACAAGTGTGCCGAGAGCCAGATAGCTGAACCGCTCCAGATCCACCGCATCGCTGTCCGCCGTAAAATAATACCAGACGCCCTGTACGGTATCGTAGGAGCGCAGCTCGATCACCTTCCCGGCCCTGCGCAGGCAGTCCAGCTCCTCCACCGTCACAAAATGATACTGAACTCCGTCGGTTTCCTTTGCGCGGATGGGACGCGTGGTGTACATGATCAGCGGACGCAGCCCCAGTTCTTCTCTGGAAAGAAGCCCTTCATAAAGCGTATCCTTCCCGGACGCACTCTTTCCCATGATGTAAAAAATCTTTCCCATTTCCGCTTCGTCCTCCTCATCCTGCAGCTTAAGAACCGTCACGAAATCGTTTACCCATCTTACGACAGTCCCTCATCTTTTATCCCAAACCGACATACACAAATCCTGTCGGCAACAGCCTGCCGTTCCGCATCGATTCCCGCATCGGATGCATATCTGACTCCCACTGACCGTTTCCCCGCTTTCAGTCGGCCGCTTAATCGGCTCCATCGCCATCAGCCGCCCGGCCTTGCTGAGGTGGTCAGGCAGAGCAAGGTTCTCACACGATAGTCCGCGGTTCCCTGAACCTGCAGCCCCATGGCCTGATATCCCGCAAGCAGCTCCGGCAACTCGTCCGGCACACGCTCTCCCGGCACCAGAAGCGGAATCCCCGGCGGATAAAGATACACCGCCTCCGCCGCCACCCGTCCCGGACTTTGCGCAATCGGAACCGACTCCCGCGGCAGGCCATCCGCCTCTGTCATCGTCATGACCGTTTCGGGATGCGGGCAGCTATCTGCCTCCGTCATCGTCATGATTTCATCCGAAATACTTCTCTCTTCGCACAGCCGCGCATCAATCTCCAGCAGCGCTCTTTCCAGACGGTCAAAGCCCTCCTGTGTATCTGCAACTGTTAAGATAGCGGTGACATAATGCTCCGATGCCATTTCTATTTCTAAATGATAACACGTTCGCAGGATTTGGGCAAGCCCCGCTCCCGTCATACACGGATTCGCAATCCTGCCTGTGGCTCTGTCATTTATATCATCAGCCAATGAATCAGCATCCTCACCAGCTGCATCATCCGTGCATCTGCAAATCGGTTCCCTGCGGATTGAATCACTACGGCTCAAATCACTGCGGATTGATTCATCCTCTGTCCGGCTAAGCATTCTGTCAGGCGCATCAACTGCTTCCGTTGATATCAATATCTTAGACCGGTCGAACGCGAACGCATTCAGCTCCGGCTCCTCTCCGGTCATCAGATGCAGCACCTTCATGCGGCCAAGCGACCGGCGCAAAGACTCCAGCCGCCCCACAAAATCATCAAACAGCTCCTTCCGCCTTGATTCCATCAGGCGGATGCACTCATCTATGCCCGTCATCAGAACATAACTGGGACTGCTGCTCTGGTACACCCCCAGGTAAAAACGCAGGCGCTCCCGGTCGACCCGGCCGCCCTTCACATGAAGGAGCGCCGTCTGCGTCAGAGAAGGCATCGTTTTATGTAAACTATTAATCACGAGATCCGCGCCCAGGGCAAGCGCCGATTCCGGAAAATACGGATGCATCGCAAAATGAGCGCCATGCGCCTCATCCACAATCAAAATCGCTCCCGCACGATGCACCTCTCTGGCGATCGCCCGGATGTCAGAGACCACGCCATCGTAGGTGGGAGAAGTGATAAGCACTGCAGCAATTCCAGAAGCACTTTCCACTTCCGCATCGTTCATCACTGCACGAGAAGCCGGCGAACGGGAAGCATCGTTCCTCAACGCCTCGCGCACCTGCTCTGGCCGAATGCTCCCGTAAATCCCGCGCCGCATATCCATATCCGGATAGAGCCAGGTCACCCGCAGTCCGTTGATCAGAGCCGCGTGAAAGGCTGATTTGTGGCTGTTGCGTGCCATCAGAATTCTCCCTCCCCGCGGCACAGCCGCCGATACGGCAGCAAGAATACCGCCGGTACTCCCATTGACCAGAAAATGCGTTTCATCCGCGCCATACAGCCCGGCCGCCCGTTCCTGCGTTTCCTTTAAAATTCCCTCCGGATGGTGCAGATTATCAAACCCATCTATCTCTGTAATGTCAATCTTATAAGGGTGCTCAAAGAACTGCATCTGCCTTTTGTGTCCCGGCATATGCAGGGGATAGGCATCGGATCTCGTATATTCAGTTAATTGATCCAGAAGGTAAGGTTTCATTCGCGCTCATTATTCCTCACATTGTAGTTAAACCACGTACCATCGGATAGCAGCAAGCGAAACTGCTCATTTCCACCCGCCCCTGCATAATGGAAACGTACCGCATGGACGGATCACAACAGCTCCTCCAGCCTCCCGAACCGGTAGCCCATTTCTTCCCACTTCGTCAGCAGCTCATCAAGAATGGATTCGTTCGTCGAAGAGGTGTTGTGCAGCAGCACAATCGCGCCGGGATGGATCCGGCCGAGCAGCTTTTCAAACGCTTCCTCCGCCGTCGGCTGGTCGTCCTGGTACCAGTCGACATAAGCCAGGCTCCAGAAAAAGGTCTTGTATCCAAGCTCCTGCGCCATGGCCAGATTGCTCTCGCTGTATTTGCCCTGCGGCGGACGATAATATTTTGTAATCTCCTGCCCGGTCGCCTCGTAAAAAAGCTGCTCCAGCTCCTCGATTTCCTGCCGGAAGGAATCCAGATCCGCAATGGCCGACATATCCGGGTGATGCGCGGTGTGGTTGCCCACCGTGTGTCCTTCCTCCAGCATCTGACGGACCAGCTCCGGATTGTCCGACACAAAATTTCCCACGACAAAAAAGGTCGCGCTGACACCATGCTTTTTCAGCGCCTCCAGAATCGTCGGCGTGTTTCCGTTTTCATATCCGCAGTCGAAAGTCAGATAAAGAACCTTCTCCTCCGTATCGCCCGCGTAATACGCATCGTATCCGGCCAGCTCTTCCCTCGTGGCTTTCGCCACCGGAGGCTCTCCCTCCTCCTGAAAGCTCAGACCCCAGCTGCCCTCCGTGGACACAGGCGCACTCCTTTGCCGCTCCGACAGCCGGGCTGCCATTCTCCCTGAAAAAAATGCGGCGATAAACAACACTGCCACCGCCGCTTTCTTGATTGAATTCTTTTGTAATGAAGGCTCTGTTTTATTCCTTTTGCTATTCCTTCTTTTACTCCATTTTTCAGGAACTGATTTCCAGAGGTTCTGTATCATTCCGCCGCCCTACAGCATTTTTATTGTACTATATGCTGCGGCGGGTGGAGATATGTATGCACTTTCGGCTTCCGCAGCTGCCTCAACATCTACACCTTTCGCTTTTCAGATAACAGTTCCCCCGGTGTCTATCGCTTTCGCCTCTCATTCTGCGTCCGCCTCAGTCTCAACCGTTTCCGTATCCGCTTCGGTCTCGTCCTCGTCCCAGTCCCCGGTCTCCGTTTCGGTCTCAGTCTCATCCTCCGTGATCTCAACAATCTCGGAATTCTCCTCCAGGAACTGATAAACCTTATCAAGCAGGATATAACGGCTCATCTCGGTCTCGCCATAGTCCGCTTCCATCTCTTCGCCGGACTCATAGCCATAGTCCTCTGCGTACGCTTCCAGACCAGCCTCGTATTCCTCATCCGTCAGCTCCAGGCCCTCGGTCTCCGCCACTGCCATCAGAAGCATCTCCTGATCCAAACTCTCCTCAATCGCCGCATTCAGATACTCAAGGAATGTCTCCTCTGAGCCAAAGTAAGCTTCGATCAGATCCTCATACTCCATCTCATAATAGGAAGCAATCAGCTCATAATAGGAAACCGCGTCATTGATACTATAATCGATGAGATCCTGCGGATAACCTGTAATCTCGGAATTCGCGGCAAGCTCGGTGAGAAGCGCATCCTGAACATTGTACGTCCACTCGCTTTCAGCATCTTCAATCAGATAATCCCGGATATACGCCAGCCAGGAATCCAGATCCGTGTACTCGCCGTCCGAAGCAATCTCCGCCACCTCGTCTGACAGCTCCGGTACGCTCATAATGCCATTTACAGTAACCGTAAATACAACGTCCTGCCCCGCCAGCTCATCATAATAATAATCCTCCGGGAAGGTCAGGTTCAGATCGACCGTCTCTCCGACTTCCACACCGATCAGGCCTTCCTCAAAGCCCTCGATGAAATCTCCGGAACCAATCTCCAGCTCATAGTCCCCGGAGCCGCCGTCGAACTCCTCGCCATCCATCGTCCCTACATAAGTAATATCAACTGTGTCGCCTTCTGCCACGGTCCCTTCCGTCACCATCTCCACAGCATCTGAGTAGCTGACCAGCTCTTCCGCTTCCGCCAGGACATCCTCATCCGTAACCTCAACCGGCTCCAGCTCAATGGTCAGCCCCTTGTACTCGCCGAGCTCCACATAATCCAGCGCTGTATAGGTCGGGCGGACTGCATCGGCTTCCTCCTCTGTCTCATCCTCCGTCTCATCCTCTTCGCTGTCTGTATCCTCCTCGTCAGATACCTCCACATCATCCACGGACTCGGTCTCTTCTGCAGCGTCCAAAGCTTCGGTCTCTTCCTCCGCCAGCACTCCCGCCGGAATCGCACTGACTGCCAGCGCGCAGGCACATGTCATCGCAAGTATAAAATTTTTTCTTTTCATAAAAAAGTCCTTCCTTTTTTTGTTTTCTGATTTCTGATTTCTGTAGAAATTTGGTCGATATTGTTTAAAATATCTCCGTACAGCATAACCTGTCCGTCCCCTCGAAGCGAGTATGGACAAATCCGCGCAATCGTAACACAATTTATATTCGCGGTTTCATTATAACATATCTTTGCATTTTTAAAAGCCTTGAAACTTAAATTTCAAAGATTTCTTTCGAAATTTTCTCGAAACTCCGGTGTCTGCCAGCCTGTTGCGCCAATAGAACCAATGCAAAAATTCCCGGAGCAGCTGGTACAAAGTTCTGGCAGCCCGTATCGCAATTCCATGTGCATTCTGCCAGCCTGTTACGCCGATCGCACGATGCAAAATCCCCGACGGTCTCCGCTTCGGTACGGTCTGCCGGCAGCCGCAGGCAGCGGACGCAAATTCGCTCTTGTGCTTTTCTCCAAAGAATGGTAGAATACACTTCAGATGAAAAAGAAAAAGCCGGCGTCATACGGGAAGGGACGCGAGGCGTATTACGGAGGTACCTATGTCAACCTTTCTCAAAGTACTGTTAGTCATTTTAATCATATTGGTAATCGCGCTCGTCGTGCTCTACTTTGTCGGCAGACGGATGCAGAAAAGACAGGTCGCCCAGCAGGAACAGATGGAGGCCGCGAAGCAGACCGTTTCGATGCTGGTGATCGATAAAAAGATGCTGCCCATCAAGCAATCTGGTCTGCCCCAGATGGTGATCGACCAGACTCCAAAAATGATGCGGCGGTCAAAGCTTCCGATCGTGAAGGCCAAGGTCGGCCCCCGGGTGATGACACTCGTGGCAGACAACAAGGTTTTCGATCTGATTCCGGTCAAAAAGGAGATCAAGGCCGTGGTCAGCGGCATTTACATCATGGAAGTAAAGAGCGTCCGCGGCGGCACACTGGAGCGGAAGCCGAAAGGAAAACCAAAGCTCCGCGACCGCATCGCATCGTTCGCTTCCCGCAAGCAGAAAGAGCTGGACGAAGAGGAAAAAGCCGCAAAGGCGCAGAAAGCGCAGAAGAAATCACAGAAGAAGTCACAGAAATCCAAATAAATTATATCCCGGACGGGTCATTACAATCACAGGAGGCGATCATTCGCCTCCTGTTTCGTCTTCACCCGCGCAGAGACAGTCAGATATCCGGCAAGCTGCACCATCTGACTGCGTTTCATCCTCACCCGCGCAGAGACGGCCAGATATCCCGGCAAGCTGCACCATCTGGCTGCGTTTCGTCCTCACTCGCGCAGAGACGGCACCGTCCCATGCGCCAGAATGCGGATTCGAATGCTGCACGCGGCCACGGGCTCGTAATTCATCTCCAGCGTATAGTCGACGAGAATCTCAATCTGCTCCTCGCTCTCCGTAACCTGCATTTTCCCCACATCAAATCCCGTAAGTATGCTTCCCGCAACCGTATTATACCAGCTGGTGTTTTTCCTGTTTTCCTCGAAAACCATCTTCGTACTGACCGATCCCTTCCGGATCACCTCCAGGTGACGGTCCCTCAGCGTGATACGGGTCTTTATCACTTCGCCGGTATTGTCGTCCGGCTCCTCGTACTCTACATAATGCTTTCCGTTTCGAAAATAATATTTGCCGGGTGAAAAGACCTCCACCGCATCCTCCGGCGCGACGTTTTCGTTCGTATTTCTGTCGCTGCCACGGGAATGCCCCCTCGCTTCGCTGCTACGGGAATGTCCCTTCGCTTCGCTCATGCGGATGTCCCGCCCGGAAGGCGAGGATAGGTCGCTCCGTCCATCCTCATGCGCTTCGCGCGGGACGGCGCTGTGAAGCCCTTTTATGCTGACCAGCACATCCTTCGTCATATGTAATATCCTCCTGCATTGCGATCTGCCTCTGCAAAAACTCAATATTCCTCAATATTAATTTTCTGTATTGTCTCGATGTCATAGGGAAGAATCGAATTTGCAAAATGCCCGAATTTGTCCGCCATGTCGCTGACAAAGAAGCGGTACGGTTCCGTAGCCGGCGGGTCCGCAGGCTCATCCGGGTTCGCGATGTGCTCGCGCAAAAGAAGCTGCCCCAGCTCCTTTGCCGTCTCATAGGCCGGATTCACCAGCGTAATGTCGTCGCCGACCAGCTCATGGATCAGTGAGCGCAGAAGCGGGTAATGCGTGCATCCCAGAATCAGGCTGTCGATATCCTTGTTCAACAGTTCATCCAGATAGCGCCGCGCCACCTCCTGCGTGACCGAATCCTTCAGCCAGCCCTCCTCTACAAGCGGGCAGAACAGCGGGCAGGCCTTCTCGTATACCGTAATGGACGGGTCCTGCTCATAAATCAGCTTCTGATACATATGGCTGTTGATCGTACTCTCCGTGCCGATCACACCAATCCTGCGGTTTTTCGTCGTAGCCACCGCCACACGCGCGCCGGGGCGGACAACTCCGATAATCGGGATATCCAGCTCCTTTTCCACCGTATCCAGCGCCAGGGCGCTTGCCGTGTTACAGGCAATCACGATCGCCTTCACGTCCTGTGTCCGCAAAAAATGAATAATCTGCCGCGAAAACCGCACAATCGTGTCCTTTGATTTACTGCCATAAGGCACCCGCGCCGTATCTCCGAAATACACAATGTGCTCGTTCGGCAGATTCCGCATAATCTCCCGCGCTACGGTCAGTCCGCCGACACCGGAATCAAACACGCCGATGGACGCCCGGCAGACGCTGCTTTTTTCTTCCATATTATTCTCCATTCTGAACCACTTTCACATATAATGCTAAATGCAAATCTCTATGCATCATAAGAAATTCAACACTTTGTAACCCGCTGATTTCCCTATGCTTCCCATCTGTTTTCCCTATGCTCTCCAGCTGCACACCCTTGCTTTAAAACACTTGCGGTTCTCTTAAAACAAAATCACTTCCCCATCGCAAATCGCATAGCTGACCGGCTCCTCCTCCGGGAACTGTGCACCTCCGGCGGTCGCCTCCGTCACAGCCTCCCAAAGCGCGGCTACCGTTTCCTTTGGAACAACCGTGCGGATGACTACGACATCTGTATATTCGGAATCCAAAACCGGCAGGCTCCGCTGTCCCAGTAAATACTGGATTTTCCCAATCCCCGTATAATTCGTCCGGATCGCCAGACGGACGCCTTCGCGTTTTTCCACAACCGTGCTGTTTTTCAGGCCCTCCTGAACGGACCGGGAATATGCGCGCACCAGGCCGCCCGTTCCGAGCAGAACTCCTCCGAAATAACGCGTCACTACCACGACGACGTTGCGGATTTCCTCGCCAAGCAGCACCTCCAGCATCGGCCGTCCCGCAGTGCCCTGCGGCTCCCCGTCGTCGCTGCACCGCTGCAGCTCGCCCCGGTCGCCGATCACATAAGCAAAGCAATTGTGCCTAGCATCCCAGTATTTTTTCTTCATAGCGGCAATGAGCTCCAATGCCTCCTCCTCGCTGTTCACCGGACGCACCGTCGCGATAAAGCGGGATTTCTTCTCCACAATCTCGCCCTCGCCGCCTTTATAAACAATCTTCATCTTCCCATTCCTCAATCCATTTATATATTTCGGACCTTTATACTTTCCAGTCTTTTATACATTCTGGCCCTTTTTATATTTTGACGTTTAATATATTCCGGCGCTTTCTATACTCCTGCACTTCCTGTATTTCTGCGCTTTCCGTATCCCGGCGTATTCCGTATTCCTGCGCTTTTCGCATTCCGGCGCCTGCTCATTATCCTGCGTTTGAGCGACCCTTCTTTCATTCTGGTATCTTTTCAACTTCTTTCAAATTCTGTTTCCAGACAGATACCATCTTACTACAAAATCCGTTCCCTGACAACTACAGGAATCACGATGTAATCCGTATAAAACTGGTGTTTTCGGAAAAAACTACATAAATAGATTACGATGAGCAGCCGACGAACGCCAGGCGTCGGCGCACATAAACCCACACAGGAAAGTGCTGCGTGGATGCAGGAAAGGAAAGAGCATGAGCCCAACAGAGGATAACAACCAGTTTAAAAAAACAGCCGTCCAGTTTGCGCACAGACTGAAAAACTCAGCCGCCGCGCTTGCTCACAGGCTGAAAAATGCCATTGCTGCACTTGCCCGCAGACTGAAAAACGCAGCATCCTTGCTTGTGCGCGTGCTGCACGCCTTTCCCTGGAAAAAGGCAGGCATCGGGATCGGCGTGACTCTGGCGGTCTGCCTTCTCGCGTTTCTGCTCATCATCTGGCGGCTGATTGCATCCGCTCCCTCCATTGATTCCGTTGATGTTTCTCCGAATGGTTCCGCCACCTGGATCTGCGACGAGGACGGCAACTATCTGAGAAAGCTTTCCCTTTCCGAATCGAACCGGGATATTGTCACACTGAACGAAATACCGGACACACTGCAAAACGCGGTCATCGCCATCGAAGACGCGCGCTTTTATGAGCACAATGGGATTGACCTGCGCGGCATCGCCCGCGCGTTCCGGAACGGAATTGCCAGCGGTTCCTTCTCGGAAGGCGCCAGCACCATCACGCAGCAGCTGATCAAAAACAGCGTCTTTACTGGTTGGACGCAGGAAAGCTCCTTTGCGGAACGTTTTGCACGAAAAGTACAGGAGCAGTACCTGGCGCTCCAGCTCGAAAAGCAGCTCTCCAAAGAGGAAATTCTGGAGGATTACCTGAATACGATCAACTTCGGATCCGGCTGCTACGGTGTCGAAGCGGCCGCGCAGCGGTACTTCGGCAAGGAGGTGTCCTCGCTGACCCTCTCTGAATCCGCTGTGCTCGCCGCAATCCCGCAAAATCCCACCGGCTACAGCCCGATTGATGATCCCGAGGCGAACCAGACGCGGCAGCGGCTGATTCTGCGCTACATGGAAGAGCAGGGCTATATCACTCACGAGGAACGAATGGAAGCGCTTGAGGACGACGTCTATACACGCGTTCAGGTCATTAACAATTCCTATGAATCCGATTCAGCCTATTCCTATTATGAAGACGCGCTCATTGAGCAGGCAGCACAGCTTTTGATGTCGGAGCTGAATTATTCCTATGAGCAAGCTTCCCAGGCTTTATACAGCGGCGGGCTGCGTATTTATTCCGCGCAGGATACCGCCCTGCAGAAAATCTGCGATGAGGAATTTCAGAACCTCGCGAATTTTCCGGAAAGCACACAAGTCGGCGTCGATTACGCATTGCGTGTGCAGGAAGCCGACGGCTCTGTGAACGTCTATGGCTCCGAGGCGCTGCGCACCTGGGTTCGTGAAAACATCAACGCTTCCTTCGATCTGCTGTGCGAAACGCAAAACGAAGCGCAAAGCTATGCGGACGCGTTCCGCGAAGCCATGTTAAATGAGGATAGCAGCGCGGACGCCGCAGACCATTCAGTAACGGTTTCCAATGCAATCGAGGCTTCCGGCGCTTCTTCAGAATTCGATGCAGTCAATGTGACCGGCACAGGTGTAGATTCCGAAGCGGTCGAGGCGACCGTCGCAGGCATGGATTCCGATACGATTGGAACCGGCCGCACCATCCTCTCCGAGCAGCTCACCCTCACGCCCCAGCCGCAGGCCTCTCTCGTCCTGATTGAGCAGGAAACCGGCTTTGTCCGTGCCATTGTGGGCGGCCGCGGCGAAAAGACCGCCAGCCTCACCCTGAACCGGGCGTCCGATACCACGCGCCAGCCCGGCTCTACGTTCAAAATTCTGACCGCCTACGCCCCCGCGCTCGACCAGGCCGGGCAGACGCTCGCCACCCTCTATGAAAACGAGCCGTTTGAATATGAAAACGGCACCGCAGTCAGCAACTGGGACATCACGGACTATTCCGGGACCGTCACCATCCGGGAAGCCATCACCCGCTCCATCAACGTCGTTGCTGTCCGCTGCATCACGGAAATCACGCCCCGCCTCGGATTTACCTATGCGGAAAACTTCGGAATCTCCACGCTCGTCGACACCACAGACTCGGCCGACGGCTCCACTGATGTCATCCAGCCGCTCGCACTCGGCGGCATCACAAACGGCGTGACCAATCTGGAGCTCTGCGCCGCCTACGCCGCCATCGCGAACGAGGGCATGTACGCCAGCCCTCTGTTTTTCACTAAAATACTGGACCGTAACGGAGCCGTGCTGCTCGACGCGACCGGGCGGTACTCCACCGCCAGTGCTGTTTCCACTACAGAGGCATCCTCCGCTGCAGATAAGTCCTCAGTTACCACTGCAAAAGCTTCCTCCTTGGCAGATAAGTCCTCAGTTACCACTACAAAAGCTTCCTCCTTGGCAGATATATCCTCTGCTGACAGTACAGAGAACCATTTGGGCGGCTTCACGCGCGTCCTGAAAGAGAGCACCGCATATCTGCTCACCAGCGCCATGGAGGATGTCGTCTCCTCCCCCTACGGAACCGCTTACGATACAGTCTCGGCCGCCGGGCAGCCCGTCGCCGGAAAGACCGGGACCACCTCCAGCTACAAGGATATCTGGTTCGTCGGCTACACGCCCTACTACACCTGCAGCGTCTGGGGCGGCTATGACAACAACCAGTCCCTCCCGGACGGTTCTCTCTGGCACTCCTACAGCCGCATCCTCTGGACCGCCGTCATGGAGCGAATCCACGCCAGTCTCCCTGTCAAAGCATTTGCGCAGCCGGAGAATGTCGTGGAAGTGACTCTGTGCAGCGAGACCCTTCTGCCCGCACAGGAAAGCTGTCCCTCCACCTACTCCGAATTCTTCGCCGAGGGCACCGAGCCGGATGGGGTCTGCACCGAACATCAGCCAACGCAGGAGCCGGAGACAGAATCCGAGACAGAAGAAATCCTGATTTACCAGGAGCTTCTCGAGGACCTGCTGCCGGAGACGGAGTCGGAAACGGAAGCCGAATCTGAAACAGATTCTGAACTTAAGCCCGAATCTGGGGATACAACGAAAACGGACAGCGAACCCGATTCCAATACAGATTCTGAAATAAATCCTGAAATGGTTCCTGAATTGAATTCCGAATCGGATTCCGAAACAACTTCTGAAACGGATGTCGGGCTCAATTTTGAATCTGAATTGGAACCGGACGCGAACTCCACAGTGGGGGCAGACTCCGATTTCGCACAGAATGAGGACGCGCAATTTGAAAACGAATCCGGCACGGAGGAAACCAGTTCCCTCGACGATCTGCTGAATCGGCTGACCGGGCAGGGATTTTCAATTTCTCCTTAAGTCAAATGACGTGAAGAATCCCGTGCCCCAGCAGCCCCGCCGGTTCCTGTATGATTTCCGTTCTATACGGTCTCATACATGAAGCGTATACGATCATAAATCCGCGCAAAATCCACCGCGCAGACCCCATCGTAGATTCCGACCGGCACCGTATCCGCAAACCCGTATATCATTGCCGAATCCCGCTTCTCAAATTCATAGACCAATACGCGTTTCCTTCTCGGATCGATCAGCCAGTATTCACGCACACCGGCCAGCTTATACTTTGCAAGTTTCAGCCCCTGATCTCTTTTCGATGTGCCTGGAGAAAGCACCTCCACCACCTGATCCGGCGCTCCAAACACGCGCCCATTGCGAAGCTTTTTTAAGTCGCAGAGAATCAGCACATCCGGCTGCACGACCGTTTTATCGTCACAGTCCAGCTGCACGTCAATCGGAGAGACAAACGCTTCGCAGGGGCCATGATTGTCCTCGATATAATTCGCAAAGATTCTGTAAACCGTTCCGACAAAAGACTGGTGAAGGTAATGCGGCCCCGCCATATCATAGATCACGCCGTCAATCAGCTCCACCCGCTGATCGTCCGGCAGCGCCAGATAATCCTCCAGCGTATACTTCCCATGCTGCCGGGTCATCGCATATTCCGCGAGGACATCCGAAACCAGGCGGGCAAAGGACTCTCCCTTCTGTGATAAAACATACTCCTCCGCCGCCTCCGCAACCATGTCAGCTCCCTGCGGCCCGAAAGAATACCCTTTGTCCTTCTGCTCCAGTTTTTGTTTTATGTTCTGTTCTATGCTCTGTTCTATGTTCTGCTCTATATTCTGTTCTATGTTTTGTTTTATGTACGGTTCTATGTTCTTTTCCATATTCCGTTGTATATTCTGTTCTGTCTGATTATTTTTCATTTTCACCATTATGTTTCGTCCTCTCATACATTCGCATTTACATCGCAGGTTCCGCATTAAGGTATTGTTCCGTTTTGCATCAAAAAATAAGGAAACATACCATACTAATCACAAAGAATGTTCGATATCCACAGCAAATCGAGAACCCCGCCGATTATCTGTTGCGCGGCTTACATTGTTTCACATGTTCAACCTCGCGAAGCGAGGATAGACGAAGGCCGCGCCCCTCGTCGGGGAGGCATCCCGCACTTCGTACGGGATATACTATCGCGCAGCGATTCTTCATTGCGCAGCTTACATTGTTTCATAGAGCAGCCGCATCCGATCATAAATCCGCGCAAAATCCACCGCACAGGCCCCATCATAGATTCCGACCGGCACCGTATCCGCGAACCCGTATATCTTTGCCGAGTCCCGCTTTTCAAATTCATAGACCAATACGCGTTTTCTTCTCGGATCAATCAGCCAATATTCGCGCACACCGGCTAGCTTATACTTTGCAAGTTTTAAACCGCGATCCCGGGAAGAGGTTGATTTTGACAGCACCTCCACCACCAGATCCGGCGCTCCAAACACGCGCCCATTGCGAAACTTCTTCATGTCACAGACAATCAGCACATCCGGCTGCACGACCGTTTTGTCATCACAGTCCAGCTGCACATCGATCGGGGAGGTAAATGCATAACAGCTGCCATGATGTTCATCAATATAATTATTGAAAAATGCCAGAATTCTGTCTCCAAACCCCTGATGAATATAGTTCGGCGCTGCCATGTCATAAAAAACGCCGTCAATCAGCTCCACCCGCTGATCCTCCGGCAGCGCCAGATAATCCTCCAGCGTGTACTTCCCATGCTTCCGGGTCATTGCATATTCCGCGAGGACATCCGAAACCAGGCGGGCAAAGGACTCTCCCTTCTGTGATAAAACATACTCCTCTGCCGCCTCCGCGACCATGCCAGCTTCGGCTTCCCCTGAAAGATACTCCGTATACCCCTGAGCAACATCCTCCCGTGCTATTTCGTTCCTTCCAGTGTCTGTCTCCGACAAAAGCTTTTTCCATTTTTTCATGCCGTTTCCTCCTTCATTTGATATGGATTCTTCGGCAACTCACGCCATTCTCTTTCGTATCTTTTCATTTCGTTTCATAAGCGTTTCGTGTTTTTTTGTATTTTTGTATTTTTGTATCTTTGTATCTTTGTATCTTTTGTATCTTTTGTATCCTTTGTGTCCTTTGTATCCTTTGTATCCTTTGTATCTTTCTCTTTTGTTTTTTCCTTCGTATTTTCTTTCATTCTTCTCATGTTTGCTTAGTTTATATAAGGCTTGTCTTTTGCAAATTAACTTTCAAAACGTATTATATCATCACATTCTCACAATTTCAAGTGTTTTCTCTTACTGTTTATGCTATCTTTTGGTCTGCCTTTTGCCTGCCTGCTTTTGCCCAGGGTGTTTTTCCTTCCCCCGTTCCCGGCAAAAAAATCCAGGCTCGCTCAAAACCGTTTCCGAAATGCAAAGAATACAGAAAGCTTCAGAAAACAAAGCCGCGACAAATTTCAAAATCCTTGACAAATTCGTCCAAAGCCTGTATAGTGTGATGGTATTCACAAATCGGATACAAGTTTGCAGCGCTGTTATAGTTATGCAGATCATTTATGCGGATCATAACCATTTTGGGCTGCTAACTGCAATCGAATCTGGTATCACATTTCCGTGCAGCCGGGGAGATAGCGGTGCCCTGTACCTGCAATCCGCTACAGCAGGGGTGATGCCGAACCGAGGGCGTTTTGTTGTGGAGCTGCCCCTGATAAGTGATGTTGACGTCTGGGTCCTGCGCGGCAGGAATCCGTGAACCGTGTCAGGTCGGGAACGGAGCAGCACTAAGCGGAGCCACCTGGGTGCCGTAAGGCAGCCTGGGCTGAGTTAACTGTCAGGGTAACGTCTGTGGCAGGCGTTCGAAGCGAGGCGCACGGATTTTTTATAAACAAAAAACACGTTCCTGTATTGAAAACAAGTTCTATCGAAAACGTGTTTCATCATCAGACTTTTTACTTTTTCAAATAAGGCTTTCGCGGATGACGATTTTCAGCTTTTAAAAACTGTGTTCGATTCCGGTGATTGCTTTTTTTATAGTATCAATAGATTGGAGTTCCCATGACAACAGACGAGAAATATATGAAAGAAGCCCTCCGTCAGGCAAAAAAAGCATACGCACTTCAGGAAGTCCCTATCGGATGTGTCATTGTATACGAAGACCGGATTGTCGCGCGCGGTTACAACCGGCGCAACACAGACAAAAACACGACCTCACACGCGGAAATCAACGCGATTCGCCGTGCGAGCAAAAAGCTCGGAGACTGGAGACTGGAGGGCTGTACGATCTATATCACACTGGAGCCATGCCAGATGTGTGCCGGCGCAATCGTCCAGGCCCGGATCACGCGCGCGGTGATCGGTGCCATGAATCCAAAAGCCGGCTGCGGCGGCTCCATTCTGAATCTTCTGGAAATGCCCGAATTCAACCATCAGGTGACCGTCGAGCGCGGCATCCTCAGGGAAGAATGCGGCACAATGCTCTCTGCTTTTTTCCGCGAGCTGCGGGAATCAAAAAGGCAACTGCAATAGTTCCTATTCTTCCCTTTAGAACCAGGTTTGGCGCAAAGGTGCATCGGGCCCGGATATTTTGCTGAAAAATCAAGGAATGTATTCTTCTTTTTCACATACGACCTTACATTTTTTCTTATAGCAGGCAATCCCATATTTATAAATCGTACCATATCCCTTGTGCTTCAGCTCGCGCGTATAATCCATCCTTTCAATCTGAGCCATCGCATCCTCGCATCCGGCGGTAAGACGGGCATTATCTGCATACTTAAACTCAATAATCATACCGATATCTTCTTTTTCGATCTCGACCTTCACATCACAGTATCCGTCGCCACTGTCAGCGTTTGTTTTTGCTTTCCAGCCATCTACATTGGCAAGGATGCCAATCATCAGACCATGGTAAAGAATTTCCTTCTTATCCTTCTGCACACTGGAATCCCTGACCGTAATCGAATCATAAAGATAAGACGTAAGCAGCTTCTGTGTATTCGCCGCATCACCAGTCATTAACGCTTCACAGAATTCTTCAAACCGTTTGCTGTTCTTTCTGACCAGATTGTTAAAGTACGCAGTAATCTGTTTGGTAAATATCCTCCTGATCTCCTTATTCGGAATGGCAAGCGGATAGATGTTATCCTCGTCCGCCTCTCCACGCTGTGTTAAATACCCCGTTGTGAAGAGTAAACTCCATATATTATCAACGGAATCATAAAGCTGATTATATGTCAGATCCTCATGAATTTCCTTCTCAATCGTCTCCCCGGCTACCAGGGCTTCAATTTCACTCTTGGTCTGCTCATTACCCGATTTCTCTATCAAACGGCGCACAGCATCGTTCCCGCTCGTGTTAGACCAATACGCTTTCGGCATTGCACTTGCATTCATACGCAATTCTGCGCAATAGCTAATTACATCCCATGGACAATACACCCCCGTACCTCCAAAGAGATACCCGTCATACCAATCTCTAACCGCCTCATATCTGTTCATTAAACCATAGTATTCCAGCATTTCCCTGACTTCTTTATCTGTAAAGCCAAAATATTCGTCAAACCCGGCTGTAGAGATTGAAAAAACCTGAAGATTGTTAAGACCGGTAAAAATACTCTCCTTCGCCACTCTCAGACATCCGGTCAGCACTGCAAAATACAGGTTGTCATTTGTTTTCAGAGCCGGATGCAGCAAATTCCGGATCAAAGTGACCATCTGCTCATAATAGCCTTTCTCATTTGCCTTTGCCAGCGGTACATCATATTCATCAATCAGGATAATAACCTTTTTCTCATAATGCCTGTACAACAACGCGGAGAGTGTTTTCAGACTCCCTGCAAGAGCCGGGTCTGATATGGAATAAACATTTTCCCCGGTTGAATCGACCGTAATCAACTGCCTGTATATTTCCTTTTCTTCCTCTGACAGCTTATCGCTGTCCAGCAGGAAACGAAAACGCATCGCTTCATCTCCTATGAGTGTACATAAGAGAGCACGGGCGGAAGTGTAATCATCTCCATCGACAGATTTTAAACTGAGCGAAATGACCGGAAACCTTCCCATATATTCTTCACACAGGGCTTGCTCTCCGGAAATTTCAAGGCCGTCAAAAACGGACGCATCACAGCCTATTTCGAAAAAGGATTTCAGCATACTCATATTCAGAGATTTTCCAAAGCGCCTTGGACGGGTAAACAGATTTACTTTCCCCCACGCATTCAACAAGTCCCGAATCATCGCTGTCTTGTCAACGTAATAAAATCCTTCTGTCCGGATTTCAACAAAATTCTCTATACCTACCGGAAGCTTTTTTTTTCTGATGGTCATGCCATTCATCATCTCCTTCTTCCTCATTGATACCGTAAGTCCCGCAATCGTTTCGCCCGAAAGCTTATTTAGAATCAGTATAACCTCCTGAAAATAATTTGTCAATTCTGATTTTGCAAGTTCGATATCCTGCTTCTGTTCTTCGACTTTTCTCTGCACTGGACGAAATCGCAGAGGTGTATGTCCTTTTTAGCTGTTTTGAAAAACCCGCAGAGGTGTATGTCCTTTTTAGCTGTTTCGAAAAACCCGCAGAGGTGTATGTTTAGCTATTTCGAAAAACCCGCGGAGCCGATGCCCCGCGGGTTCCCGCTTATCAATGATTCAGCTGTCCTGTTTCTTATTTGGATTTACCGCATTCGCGTCGTCTTACTCCCGCGTCGCCTTACTCCCGCGTTTTCCGCTCGCGGCGCCGATACACCACTGCCATAAGGATGATTGCCAGAGCCAGCACCAGCAGGATCAGATACTCTGCCAGCGGCGTTTCATCGCCGGTCTGTACCGCTGCTATCTCGGTTTCAGTCTCAGTCTCTTCCTCGTACTCGGATTCCTCCTCGACTTCCTCGATTTCCTGATTCGTGATGGTCACAGCCGCCGTGGTCGTTGTCTCATCGAGCGTCACCTTTGTGGTATCCACGCTTACTTCGTATGCGAAGTCCGCCGCGTCCGCTACCGGGTTGCCGTCCGCGTCTACCTCAGTCACGTAGAGCGTCACGGTCTCGCCGGTTTCAATGGATACGCCCACCTCTGCGCTTACGGAGGAGTTTCCAGCGAGATCCAGCTTCACGATGTTTTCGGAAACGTTTGCTGCCAGCGTCGTGTAGGACGAGTCTGCAAAAATTCCTGCGTAGAATACTTCACTGCTGTTCTGTGCGTCTCCATTCGGATCGAGCAGCTTCTTCGTGATGGTCAGTGTGCCTTCCTTATAGAAGCCATTCGGCATCGTGTAGAACTCGTTCGCGAAGGTTACCGTCGTCTGACTGCCGTCAGCTACGGTCGTCGTTGCGGTCGTCGCGCCGTTTCCAAAGTCCGCCGCGAAGATCGTCCCATCCGCCAGTGTGCCAACGCCGCTCGCGAGTGCTTTTCCGGTCGAGTCACACTCTGCGATGTAATAGGTTCTGCCAATCTGCAGGCCGTCAAAGGTTACCGTTGCGGAGGATGCATTCTTGAATGTGATCGCCTTGCTCGCGTACAGGTTCGTGCAGGCCGCATCGATATACAGTCCTACATAGAAGGTCTGATCCACCGCGTCAATTGCTTCGTTCTGATAGGTCAGATTCTTGGTCACCGAAATCGTCGCCGTCGTGCTCACCGTCATGGAATCCTCCACCAGGAGCACGCCGTCCTTGATTGTCGTGGTCGTCTTGCTCGTGTCAATGCTTCCGTCCGTATTCAGGACAAAGGTTGTGTTTGCTGTAATATCATATCCGGTCGGTGCCACGGTCTCAATCAGCGTGTAGGTCTTGCCCGGCACCAGTCCAGTCACCTCGTGATCCTCTGTCGTGGAAACCCACTCGTCGATCACAGTGCCGTTCTCATCCACCACGCGGATGGTCGCGCCCGGGAGCTCCTCACTGGTTGTAACATCAACCTTTCTTACCTTTACCGAGGTCACATCATTTACAAAGGTCATCGCCGTGTCGGTGTAGGCCGTCTGGGCGCCCGTGCCGCTCTTCACCGTCGCCGCAATCGCCAGCGTGCCGTTTCCGTTGTCCGTCACGTTCACGGTCACCGTGTAAATGGTTCCGTCAAACAGATATCCCGTACCGGTCTGCGTTTTCTCGCTTACCGTATAAAGATAGGTCTTTCCTGCGTCATCCAGCGTGTACTCAAGCGCCGCAAAGGCAATCGCGCCGGTCGTATCATTTGTTACGGTCTGCAGCACCGTGCCGGTTCCGCCCGTCACATCGGTCAGTTCAAATTCAAAGGTTCCCAACGTGCTGTCGGTACGCTTCATGGACTTCGCCGCCTTCAGTACCAGGCTGCCGGTCGCCGCATAGGTATTCGCAAATACCACATCCGCCGCCGTGCCGTTCGCAATCGCGCTGCCGTCCTTGCTCACGCCCGTCACTTCCGCTGTCAGGCTTCCCTCTCCGTCATCCGTCGCCGTTACGGTCACCGTGTAAACGCTGCCGTCATAGGTGTATCCGCTCTGTCCATCATTTACTTCCGCGATCTGATAATAATACGTACCAGACCGCGTGTAGCGAATCGTCGGGAAGGTCACCGCTCCCGCCGCGTTATTCGCCGCACTGCCGGTAAAGCCATTTGCCTTAGCCGTTCCGTCTGCGTTCACTTCTGTGATCGTGAAGGTGAACTGGTTCGCCGTCAGCGTCCGGCCCGTCAGGGTCTTCGCCGCGGTAAGGGTAATGTCACCCGACGTTGCGTAGGTATTCACGAACGCCGCCGTCGCAGTCTCACTGCCCGTTGCCGATGTCGTATCCACCCCGGCAATCGTTCCGGTCGTTCCGGTCGATGTCACCGTGTAGCCAACTTTGCTGTAATCCGCCTCTGTTACCGTGTACCTCACGCCATTCGGCAGGTTCTGAATCGTAAGACTCTGGCCGTGAGAAAGTGTAATGTCCTTCGTTACGCCGTTCACCGTCATCGTCGTCGCCGTGCCGGTCGTAGAATCAAATATCACCGTTACCGTCGTGCTCGTGCTGTCTGTGCTGTCGTACAGTACCGCTGTATAGGATTCCTCAAACGTCGTACTATTCAGCATTGCGCTGTCATCTAGCGTGATGGTAAACTGGAAGGCCTTCGTTGTATCCGCATCGGCTCCTTCTACGGTCTTCGTGATTGTCAGGTCACCATAGGTGTTCTTCGTATTTGTAAACGCAGTCGCCGATTCCATCGCGGTGTGAATCTTTCCTTCCTGAATCCTCGTCGGTGAAGGATAGTATCCCTCCTGACGGTAATTGGTCTCCGACACAGTAAAGGTCGCACCATCCGGAAGCTCACGGATCAGGATCCACTGACCGTCTGTCAGCTTCAGTGTATCCATCTCCGTTGTGCCAATTGTAACCTTCGAGAGCGTGCCATTAGTAAATGTTACCACTGCATCCTGCTCCGCTGTGCCGTCATAGAATACCGCATCATAGGTGTCGCTGACCGCGTCTCCACTCAGATTAATCAACGTAACCGTGAACTCAAACTCCTTGTTCGAGTCCGTTGCGTTTCCGGCAAGCGTCTTGCTGATCTTCAAATCGCCGACATTCTTTGCATTCGTAAAGGATGCCGTCCTGCTGCAATCCTCATAAATCCTTCCGGTCGTACCGCTGTAGGTAGTCACATAGCCGTCGCCCATGTAATCGGCCTCTGTCACCGTATACCGCACACCGGTCGGCAAATCCTTTACCGTCAGGCTCTGTCCATCGGAAAGCGCAATCGTCCTCGTCTCGGTACCCACTGTCATTGTACTTTCCACACCGGTCGTCTGATCAAACAATACCGTCACTTCCGTTCCGGTCTGGTCAGCTGCGCTGGTGTAAAGCATTCCCTTATAGCTGCTCTCGAACGTCGTTCCGTTCTTCATCGCGCTGTTGTCCAGCGTGATGGTAAACGCGAATACCTTAGCGACTCCGTTCTCTTCCTTCGCGTCGGTTGCGTTGCCCTCGACCGTCTTCCGGATCGTCAGGTCGCCATACGTATTCTTCTCGTTCGTAAACTCTGCCGTGGAAGCCTCATCCGTATCGATGGTGCCGGTCGCGTAAGCGAAGGAGTTCGCTGTTGCTTCTACCTTCTGACCGCTTGTTACAATGCCTTCCAACTCATAGCCCAGATCCGAAGCAGCTGTCTCATCCTCCGTCACCTTCCATCTTGCTCCTGCCGGGAGTCCCTCGATGGTTACATACTCATTGCCTTTCAGAGTGATGGTTACTTCTCCGTTTGTATCAAATGTTACATTATCATAAGCTCCGCTCGCTGTATAGGTTCCGCTCACAGCGCTTCCGGCCTTGCTCAGCGCAATGGTAAAGCTAAACGCATCGCTGGTACTCGGATCGTTTCCGGCAAGCTTCTTTGAGATTGTCAAAGTGCCGATCTCTCTGGTGTTCGTAAATGTCTCCGTCAGCTCGCAGTTCGCATAGATTTTACCCTCTCCATCTTCAGCATCCGAATCATAATTAGCCGAACTCGTATCGGTTGTACCACCACTCACCGCACTCGTGGTCACATAGCCCTCTGATGCATAGGTGGTGGTGCCATCCTCCTTCACTTCCGTCACGGTATAAGAGATTCCATTCGGCAGATCCTCAGCGGTTCTGCTCTGTCCGTGCTTCAGGTAGAAGGTCGCCTCACCGTCTATAAATTCCATATCGCCGTAGTTTCCGGTAAGCGCCTCGCTCAATTTCACTACAAAGCGGAATTCCGCGTTTGTGTCGCCGCCATTTCCGTTTACCTTCTTTGTCACGGTCAGGTTGCCGTAGGTGTTTCTCGTATTGGTAAATGCGGCTGTTACCGTGGCAATATCGCTATTCGCATCCGTACTGATGATTCCCGAACTTCCGGTCGAGGCCTCTACATAGCCACTCACACCGGTCTCTGTCACCTGATACCGTACGCCGACCAGAATTCCCTTGATCAGGATGCTCTCGCCGCCCTTCAGTTTCACTTCCGCCACACCGTTTGTAAACATCACTTCAGTCACACCCGTGTCGACGGTGTTGTCTGCTTTTGTCTTTACCGCTGTATAGGTATTATTGTTCGCGGTATCATTCGTAAGCGTAATGGTAAAGGTGAATTCCTGATCCTTTACCTCATCTGAGCTTATATCATTACCGGCCAGTGTTTTAGTGATTTCCAGATTTCCGACATCCTTCGTATTGGTATAGGAAACCTCGCTCGGCGTAGCCGTTCCGCCTGACTCTGTTCCGGTAATCGTTCCAGTCGCTACATAGCCGGTGCTCGTTGATGCGGAGGATACTCCGTCAACCTTTACAGTCGTCGAATAGCCGTCAGCAGAGTAATCCGTCTCAGTCACCGTATAGCCTACGCCGTTCGGCAGTTTCAGAATCGTCAGGCTCTGACCGTCTTTCAGGGTGATCTTGCCAGACTTACCAGCCGTAAAGGTTACCTTTTCGCTTGTCGTTCCAGTTACGCTGTCAACACGAGTCGCATCGTAGTCTCCACTAATCGTGGTGTCATCCAATTCAACAACAAAGGTAAAGGATTTTTCTTCATTTGCGTTGCCTTCGACGGTCTTGCTGATTGTCAAATCGCCATACGTATTCTTTGTGTTGACAAAGGATACGATCGAGCTGGAATCCGGGTCGATGGTTCCCTCTGCCTTACTGGATTCTGCCGCAGCAGCTGCGCCGATCGCAACCGTCGTCCTATAACCGTCAGACGTATAGCTGTTTTCTTCAACGGTATACTTCGCATCATCCGGCAATCCTTCGATCACCAGCGTCCATTTGTCTTTCAGTTTGTACTCCAGCGTTCCATTCTTAAATTCTACGCTGCTTACATCCGAATTGATTACACCATCCTCAATCTGCTTCGCACTAAAGGTACCGCTAATCGGATTATTGCTAGCACCCGTCAGCGTGATTGTAAACGTAAATTCTTCCTGAATCCGTGAAGTTGATGATTTTTTATTGCCGAGCTGCTCTAAATTCGGAA
>JAJQHZ010000127.1 GCA_021199475.1 Lachnospiraceae bacterium | reverse complement strand
ATATTTTATCTAAAAAATATTCAAAACAACCTTGAAATTTCGGAAAAAGTTGCTATAATGGGTTTGTAGTCATGTTAAAAGGGGTAATTTGAACTCAGAAAGGCGGACATCTTGATGAACATCGGCTTTATCGCACATAATAACAAGAAGACACTGATCGAGAATTTTTGCCTTGCCTATAAGTACATCCTCTCCAGACATCATCTGTACGCGACAGGAGGGACCGGGAGAAGAATCGAAGAAGTCACGAATCTGAAGGTGTATAAGTTCCTGCCCGGAAGCGTTGGCGGAGATAAGCAGTTTATGGATATGATCGAACGAAACAGCATGGATATGGTCATTTTCTTCTACAATCCGATTACTGCCAGCCCGAATGACCCGGATATCTTTGCGATTTCCAGATGCTGTGATGAATATAATATTCCGATTGCTACGAACATTGCTACGGCGGAGTCTCTGGTGCTTGGCCTCGCGCGCGGCGACCTTGACTGGAGAAATAATATCCGCTCGGACGATATCTAAGCTTTCCTTCAGGGAATTTTCCTCCGGGGAATCCTACGCTTCTCCGGTTCGCGTCCTATGTCATAAGGATTGCCGACGAAGACGGAGAATTCCTTATGACGTGAGCGTAAGCTGGAAAATTCCTTACGCGGCCCGTGTGCATAAAAAGACAGTCCTTCGCGGTCTTCCCGTATGAACTGCCTTTTCTTTTGCTGTTTTTACTTTTTTCTGTTTTTACTTTTTTCTGTTTTTACTTTTTGCTGTTTTTACTTTTTTCTGTTCTTACTGTTTTTCCCGTTCTTACAGCTCTACGCTTCCGGAGTTCTCTCCGTTGATCACATAGTAAGCCTTGTTCTCTTCCGGCTTCAGATACAGCGTAAGGGTCTTAATATCACCAATCTTATTGCCCTGCTGCGTCCAGATTTCCTTTACCTGCTTCACTACCGCATCTTTATTAATCTCTTTGCCGGCATACTGAAGATAGACCTCTTCCTTGAGCGGCTTTTTCGCAGCACTTGCTACTGCTTTCTTCGCTTCCGCCGTTACCGTCTCTGCTTTCTTTGCGGTCTCCTTGGCGGCAACTGCGGCTTTTTCCGACGCTTTCTTTGTCGCTTTTCTGGTGGTCGCCACAGCCTTCTTTGCTGCCTCTACTACTTCCTCAACCTGTTCTTCCTGTGTCTTTTTTGTTCTAGGCATTTTTCTTTCCTCCAAATCAAATTTCCTGTTTTATTCACACCGGACCTCTTCCTGGCGGAAAAAGTCACACGCGTGTACCATACACATGTATCAGAATTAAGTCCCTGCTGATTGGTCTGATTCCATTGATAACTCTGTACATCGGTCATGATATAACAATCTCTGAAACAATACAAGTCCTAAAATCCCCAAAATTACAGACGAAATCCGCGTTTTTCCATGAAAAACAACTGTGAGACATCCGGACTCCCTCATAAACTTTGTACAAATATAACTATTTAAAGGTTCACTGATTCGCCCCGGCGGCTCACCAGAGCCTCATACCGCTCTCGCAGCTTTTGATGCCCGGGAAGCTCCAGATCCGGGTCCTCCTCCATCATCCGGCCGACCGCCTCGTTTGCCTGCTGCAGAACCTCCGCGTCCGCGTAAATATCCGCCAGCCGAAAATTCATCAGGCCACTCTGCCGGACGCCGAACAGGTCGCCCGGGCCGCGCAGCTTCAGATCCTTTGCCGCGATCTCAAACCCGTCATTGGAGTGATTCAATATGTCCAGCCGCTCGCGAATGGCGTCATTATCCACCGCATGCAGGAAAATGCAATAGGATTGTGCCGCACCGCGCCCGACCCGTCCGCGCAGCTGATGCAGCTGCGCCAGACCGAAGCGTTCCGCGTTTTCAATCATCATCACAGTCGCATTCGGCACATTCACGCCTACCTCCACAACCGTCGTGGAGACCAGCACCTGAATCTCATTTTGCAGAAACCGCTCCATAATCTCATTTTTTTCCGCCGGCTTCATCCGACCATGGAGAGACCCGACCCGGATTGCTCCATGAAACGCCTGCCGCAGCGTTTCTGTATACTCCATGACGTTTTCCGCGTCGACCATATCGCTCTCTTCGACCATCGGGCAGATCACATACGCCTGATGTCCGAGGCGGACCTGAGACTCGATGAACGCATACGCTTTCGGCCGCCAGGATGGGCCGACCACGCAGTTTTTGATCGGCAGGCGTTCCGCCGGTTTCTCACGGAGAACGGAAATATCCAGATCTCCGTATAAAATCACCGCCAGCGTCCGCGGAATCGGGGTTGCGCTCATTACCATCGTATGCGGCGTGCTCCCTTTTTGTGAAAGGTTCTCTCTCTGACGCACGCCAAACCGATGCTGCTCATCCGTGATTACTAGAGCGAGATTGTGATAGATCGCCTTTTCCTGAATCAGCGCATGTGTGCCGATGATGATGGAGGCCTCTCCGGATGCCATTTTTGCATAAGCCTCTTTTTTCTGTGACGCAGTCATAGAGCCGGTCAGCAAAAGCACCTCATAAGGCAGATGATTCCCGGAAAGCAGGGTCTGTATGGAATCAAAATGCTGCCTGGCGAGCACAT
The DNA here is from genome assembly GCA_021199475.1 of Lachnospiraceae bacterium. GTDB lineage: Bacteria > Bacillota > Clostridia > Lachnospirales > Lachnospiraceae > Choladousia. The sequence continues at coordinate 24,491 of JAJQHZ010000127.1, read as the reverse complement.
CCGTCGGCGCCATCATCGCACCCTGGTATCCATTTTCCGCCACGGTCAGGAGCGCAAGCACTGCCAGAATGGTTTTCCCGGATCCGACGTCGCCCTGAATCAGCCGGGCCATGACCTTCTCTCCGGTCAGATCGCGCCGGATCTCATCCCAGACCGATTTCTGCGCATTCGTCAGCTCATAGGAAAGCGCCGAGATCAGGAGGCGGGCGGCTCCCTTTTCCTGAATCTGAAACGGATGCTCCGCCCATCCCCTCCGCTCCTTCAGATGACGAAGCTGGATCAGGAAAAAGAAAAATTCATCAAAAACCAGACGGCGGCGCGCCTGGCTCAGCGTATCCTGATTATCCGGAAAATGGATCTGAGAAACTGCCTGCCGCCAGGTACAGAGATGATACCGGTCCCGAAGCTCCTCCGGCAGATCGTCCGCATCCTCCCCGTCTCCTGACAAAAGCACCTGTTTTACCGCCTTTTGCACCATTTTAATGGTCAGCCCTCTGGTCAGAGAATAGACCGGCTGCAGAGAAATCGTCAGCGCCTGATACTGCGCAGCAGAAAAAACAGCCGCCTGCTCAAACAGCGGCCGTCTTCCTTTTTTCTTTACCTTTCCCCGGAAAATGTACTCCTCTCCGGTGCGGAGGGAATTCTTTAGATACGGCATATTGTACCAGGTCAGAAGAAGTTCATCGCCCGGCCCGTCCATCCGTCCCGTCCCCGCAGCAATCCTGTCATCCTCTGGGGCGCACCTGCATACCGCTGTAGAAATGCACCGCCCGCGAAGATACTGGTTTACAATCGGGGCCGCAAGCTGGCCCCGGACCGACGCCGTCTCTCCTTCCCGGAGCGATGAAAGAACCGCCGGCTCCTCATACCGCTCGTACGCGCGGGGATAATAGGCAAGCAGCTCACCGACATCCGAAACACCGACCTTCGCAAACAGCTGCGCGGTCTTATCCCCGATTCCTTTCAGATCGGTCAAGGGGGAATTCAGATTCATATCGTTACTCCACAGAAATAATATAATAATAAATCGGCTGACCACCAAAATTCAATTCCACATCACACTCCGGATGCAGCGCAGCGATCTGATCGCAGAGGGAAGTCGCTTCCTCTTCTCTCATATCCTCGCCGTAATAAATACTGATCAGCTCCGCCTCGTCCGACATCATCGCAGCGACTGTCTCCACAGCCACTTCATCAATATCCTTACCGACAGCCAGAATCGAGTGATCCCCGACTCCCATGATGTCTCCGGCGGAGATCACCTTGTCCTCAATATGGGTATCCCGCACCGCATAGGTGATCTGACCGGTTTTCACCGTCTCAATTTCCTGCTCCATCACCTGCGCGTTTTCCTCCGGCGACTTCTCAGGAACGTAATTAATCACAGCCGTAATGCCCTGCGGCACGGTTTTCGTCGGAATTACAAAAATATTTTTGTCCGAGGTCAGAGACTTTGCCTGATTCGCCGCGAGGATGATATTTTTATTATTCGGAAGAATAAAAATGTTCTTCGCGTGTACCTGATTGATCGCGTTCAGCATGTCCTCTGTGCTCGGGTTCATCGTCTGGCCGCCCTCGATCAGGCAGTCCACACCAAGATCCCGGAAAACATCCGCGATCCCGTCTCCGATGGATACACTGATAAAGCCGGTCTCCTTCCATTCACCCGCTGCACTGGCGTCCGCATCAGCACCAGCCGCAATACCGGACGCAGTCTGACCGGTCTGCGCGGCATCTCCGGATGCGGAGGCTGACGCGGCGTCTCCCTGCGCATCCATGGTCTTCGATGCCGTTTCTGACCTTCCGTCCGTGTGGGTATGGTTCCCCGCCTCCGGATGATCTGATGATTTTTTACCGTCCTGCATTCTGGCCTCTGCCGATTCCTTCCGCAGATTGACAATGCGAATATCGGTCAGATCGCCAAGCGCGAGCGCTCTGGAAAGGACGGCTCCCGGATCGTCTGTATGGATATGCACCCGTACCGATCCGCCTTCAGCAGATACGTCGATGGAATCCCCGATGGATTCCAGCCAGGTCTGCAGAGACTGTGCATTGCCGGATAAATCAGAGCCTTCCTTCTCGGGACTGATCACCACTTCCGTACAGTAAGTGTAGCGGAGGACTTCCACGCTCCCGGCCTCGTCCGTTTCCACTGCCTCCTCCGGGATCTCAATCCCGTGGAACGCATCCAGCGCACCCTTGAGGACCTGTACAAGCCCCTGTCCGCCCGAATCCACAACACCGGCCTCCTTCAGGACCGGCAGCAGCTCCGGCGTCTGTTCCAGCGCCTCTTCGCAGCGCGCCAGAACCGCCGTCATCAGTTCATCCAGTTCAATGTCCGGATTCTCCTCCAGCAGCTCACTGGCACGCTCGGAGCCAAGCCTCGCTACCGTAAGAATCGTACCTTCCTTTGGCTTCATGACCGCCTTGTAGGCAGTCTCCACTGCTTTCTGAAAAGCCGCCGTCAACACGACCGGGGTAATCTCCTCCTCCGTGCGGATGACCTTAGTGAAGCCACGCAGCAGCTGAGAAAGGATCACGCCGGAGTTCCCCCGGGCGCCCCGCAGCGAACCGGACGACACCGCTTTTGCAAAAGATTCCATCGTGAGCGGCTCCAGGGCGGAAACCTCCTTTACCGCAGACATGATGGTTAAAGTCATATTCGTGCCGGTATCTCCGTCCGGTACCGGAAAAACATTGAGTTCGTTGATCCATTCCTTTTTTGACTCAAGAGTTCTGGCGCCAGCCAGAAACATTTTCGCGCAGAGTGCTACATCTATCGTATTCTTATTCACTGTTTGGCTCCTCCATTAATCAATGACGCGTACGCCTTCCACGTACATATTGATTTTCTCGACCTCCATACCGGTGAATTCCTCCACACGGTATTTGACGCTGCTAAACAGATTGTCCGCAACAGCGGAGATGCTCACTCCGTAGGAAACAATCACATGAAAATCGATGGTAATGCGATTGTCTTCAATCTTAACACTCAGTCCTCGCTCCAGGCTGTCCCTCTTCAAAAGTCTTACCAGACCATCCTTCATATTCACGATTGCCATACCGACAATGCCAAAGCATTCCACGGCGACGCTCCCGGCGTAGGTGGCGATGACATTCGTATCAATCACAATTGAGCCGAGCTCATTACTCATGCGTCCCTTCATAAACAGGAACCTCCTCTACTTACTAGTTAATAGGAATCTTCTTCAGAGCCTATTCTACCAGAAAAGCGGATATTTGCAAATAGTATTTTACCCGAATTACAGATAAAAACCCCGGCCAGCAACCGATTTCTGCTGTTTTATCCGCGATTTGCGTGTATTTTTTTAAATTTATACTTGCAAAACAACCCCCTATCTGGTAGAATGACATTTGTTGTGAGCCTGTATTTATGACATGGCTTAGTTTAGAGCGAGGAGGTGCAGTCATGGCAAAGTGTGCTATTTGCGATAAATCCGTACATTTCGGTATTCAGGTGAGCCACTCCCACAGAAGAAGTAATAAAATCTGGAGCTCCAATATCCAGAAGGTCAGAGTGAAAACCGGACCGACTTCTGCTAAAAAGATGTACGTTTGTACAAGATGTCTGAGATCCGGCAAAGTAGAAAGAGCCTGATTCAAAAGTGTTGAATTCAGATGGAAAGAGCCTGATTCAGAAGTGTTAAATTCAGATGATTTGAATTTAAAATTTAAAATTTAATAGATTTGAATTTATAAGATTTTGATTTCAAAGATTTGAATGGAAAGCATGATTTTTTAAGAGCCGTCAGCGATGCGTTTACGCACATCCGATACGGCTCTTTCTTTTTATGCACACAGGCGCGATTGGAAAATAGGATTATTCACATACATACAAATGATACCCCGCAAGAAGCAGGAAGAGAATGATGACAATACTGGCCAGCACACTTTTGATAAGCAAATCCGCAATCATTCCGATGGCAGCCCAGAAAAAAGCATAACCAGTCAGCCTCCGCATACTGCCTCTCATATTGCCTCGAAATCCTTGGTTTTTACAGTATATGCGAAGGCGTCGGGATTATGCCTCCAAACCCGCAGATCATTGTACTTCTAAAACGCGGACCGTTATCCTTTCAAAACTGCGAACCGTCTTCTTCCGTGCCCGCAGATGCAGGCAAAAGCAGGAGTCCTAAAAGGTTGACTCTTCTTCCGAAGCAGTATGGATGGCCTCCTCGACGTCCGGATCCGCAGCCTCCTGATCCTTGCCGGAGGTAAACTTATTCACGATATCCGGAACCATATCCAGCACTCGGGTCACCGGATCCTGATTGCGCACATTGACCAGCTTGGTACAGCCATTCTGAATCACAAGCACCGCGCTCGGGGAAATCTTGCCTCCCATTCCGCCGCCGCCCGCATTCTTTTTCTCTTCGCCCTTCGCAGAAGCGGCCACGCCGAAGGTCACATCGACAAGAGGCAAAATGATGGTATCGCCCACTGTAATCGGATCGCCAACCACCGTTTTCGTTGTGATAAAGTTTTCCATTCCCTTGAACAAAGATCCTACCGTGTTCTGAAAATTCTCTGCCATACGCTTCCGCTCTCCTTTTTTTAATAAATAAGCTGTAAAGATGTTGTGCTTCCATGTTCTGTGTCAATGCTCTGTATCCAAATTCTGTTTCATGTTTTGGATCCATGCTTTGGATTCATGTTTTGGATTCATGTATTGGATTCATGTTTTAGATTCATGTTTTAGATTCATGTTTTGAATCCAGGTTCGAAATCTGTTTTTCTCATTTATCCGCGCCGAAACGCCCGGATCAGACGTCTCAGTCTCTGATTGCGAACGCCCCACCAGATGGTCCTGACCAGATGAATCAGTCGGATATGACCCCGAACGGAAAGATTCAGTTCAAGCATCCTCTCCGTAAACTGCGGCTCTATGGAAATCTCCCCGCAGCCAACCGGCATCAGCAGGTAAAGGACACCGGTGAGTTCTCCAGTAAGCGCCGGATCCCCCGTTCCAAACCGAAGGAACCCCGTCCCTTTCCTCACACGAAAATGAGTGAATAGAACCTGTATCTGATCCCGACATTCCTTTAAAACCTCGGCAGCCTCATACTTCTGAAGCTTCCGGTACAGCTTCGAGGCCTTCTCCAGCATCTCGCCCGGCTTCGCCAGCAGCGCCCGGATTTTCCGGTACAGACGCGCAGCCTGATTGGGAATATTCTTTATTCTTTCACAAAGTTCTCTCCATTTATGCAAAAACCTCCGGGCCCTTGCCTTCCGTTTGCCTTCCTCTCGATGATCCGCCGCCTGTTTTCCGAATGACGAATCTCCGGCCCTGAACGCTTCTCCGGACCAGGACGCTTCCTTCTGATGATCAGAGTTCTGATGCTCTGTATCCGGATGCTCAGTATTCCGATATTCGAGGCGCTGATGCTCAGTGCTTTTTTCCCCGATGTTTTTTATACTGACATTCGTTTGCCCGGTATTTTTTTCTCTGGTATCCGTTCCCCGTTTCTGTTCCTTGCCCTTATCCGTATCAGTCTTATACTTATCTTTCTTACGTTTCTCGGTCCTACGCTTACCCTTCTTACCTTTCCCGGTCTTACGCTTCTCGGTCCTACGCTTACCTGTCTTACGCTTCTCTGTCTTTCGCTTCTCTGTCTTCCCCGACTCCGCTTTCTGATTCCTGCTTTTTTTGAAAAATTCCTGTATGCGCGCGAGCGAAATTCCAAATATAGAAATCTGCAGTTCTTTCTCAATCTGCGGCAGGGAGGGCATCTCCATCTGCGTGTGCGCATCGGCGGCACTGTCCCCGGAACTATTGCTTTTGGAGCTATTGCCTTTGAATCTATCGCTTTTGGATGTATTCCTTTTGGAGACATCGTCATCCGAAGCTTCCGGCACTGCCTTCAGCGCCATTCGAACAGAAAGCAGATGCAAAAGCCAGGTGGCCCGGAGCTCGCCGCAGGTTTCCTCGTCTGTGTGCACGGCCTGAAGACGATACCGAACCGGCACAAACAGCACAGAAAGCAGAAGGGCCGCCAGCAGAACCAGCAAAACAAGCAGCAGAATTCCGATTATTTTCAGTATCGTCAAAAGTACAGGAATCATACCTTCTCTCCATCTTGTCTGCAAAGAATGAACCGCTTCAGATCGGCCGTACCCGTCCGGCGGTATACGGTATCCGTCAGTTCAAGCATAATCTCCTGAGCCTCCCGCATTCCGGACGCAAGACCGACCACCAGGTCAGAATCCGAAGCATTTGCTCTATAAGCCAGCTGAGGAATAATCTCCAGCTGATTCGTTTCCTGATCCCGGCGCAGCAAAATCAGGAAGAGCATCGGCACCTGCTCCCCCGCTTCGACAAGGCGCTTTATCCGTTTCTTTTTCCTGCAGAATGTTTTACCAACATACAGATCCCGATACCAGTTCATCCGACAATCCTCAATCCGTAGTATCATACCCTTTTGCCGCTCGGATCACTATATGGAAAAGCCGATTGCTCCGTGCTTCGCATCTACGCTCTGCTTTTTTATAGTAAATGCCGAAACTCCACGTTACTGCAGAATCCCGGCACCCCCACTACGACGGAATATTAATAATATTTTCGGCTCCCCCAAAGGTTATTCTTTTTTAGGTTCAGATACTCGCCATATGCTTTCTCAAGAATCATCTTCTCATTGGAAAACTTGAGCAGATGATACGCTTCATGGTATTTGTAGTATCCGGAATCAACAAAAAACTCTTCTCGCTGTGGCTTGCTGTAGTAGCTGTCCGCCATCATCAGATACCAGTGCACGTCCTTCGAAACCGTGTCATCCGGTACATTAAACGTATACTGGCTCTTGCCGACATATTTTATGATAGCGGCCCTGACACCTGTTTCCTCCAAGACTTCCCGGGCTGCGGTCTCTTTATAATCCTCGCCTTCCTCAACGGTTCCCTTCGGCAGAACCCAGCCCTCATACTTGTTCCGATAGCTTTTATACAAAACAAGTATCTTCCCCCTGAATATCACCACACCGCCACAGCTTATTGCCTCGATCATTGCAATCCCTCCTGTTTGCGTGTGTTCCCTAACGACCGTACTGCGGCTGTTACAGAAACCAAAAGCTGCTGTTTCATCCCGCAGTTACTTACCGCGAACAGTATAACTCTTTTTTGAAAAACACGCAACCAGAAATCACAAATTTATTCCAGCGAAGCAGGTTCGCGGCGTCTCCTAATCGGATACATAGCTGTAGTATGCCTGAAAGATCTGTGACGCGATCGGGACTGCCGTATCGCTTCCGGCACCGCCGTCCTCCGCAAGGACGACTACGACGATGTCAACGTCATCGCTGGTCGAATAGCCGACAAACCAGGAATGGGTTCCGCTGCTGTTATCAGAGCCATACTCCGCAGACCCGGTCTTTCCCGCCACCGTATAATCATACCAGCTCAGAGCAGTCGCCGTACCGCTGATCACGGTTTCTTCCATATATTCATTCAGAACACTCGCTTCCTCCGTGGTCATAAGCCGTTTGTACTTGGAAGCGCTGGTTTTTGATACGACCGTGCCGTCGGTCGCTACGACCGAATCCACAAGGTAAGGACGCATCATGATTCCGCCGTTCGCCACCGTCGATGTGATCAGCGCCATGTGCAGCGGGGTCACCAGCGTCTCGCCCTGGCCGATCGCCGTCTGCATGATCTCACCATAGGATGCGCTGCTGCTTAAGGTAAACTGGGAGACACTGTGCTGCAGGGAGGTCGGCAGAGAGCTGTTAAACAGGAATTCCTCGCAGACATCCGCAAGGCTGTTGCTCTCAAGTCCCAGACCAATGCTTGCAAACGCAGTGTTACAGGATTTCGCAAATGCTGTCTTCAGATCCACCGTCCCATGCACCTTATTGTTATAGCAGTGAATGGACGCACCGCTCTCTTCATACGTTCCCTCACAGGTGAAGGAAAAACCGGAGTAGGTGGTCGGATTCTCCCGCATATAGGCAAGCGTCGTCAGAATTTTAAAGGTTGACCCGGGCGGATAAAGCCCCTGTGTCGCCCGGTTTAACAGCACGCTGCTGGAAGAATCATTCACCACCTCGTCCCAGATCGTCCCGATTTCATTGGGGTCAAAATCCGGCTTCGAGACCATCGCCAGTATTTTTCCGGTGTCCGGCTCCATCACGATCACAGCGCCATCGTAGCTGCCAAGGGCACTGTAAGCGGTCTGCTGCAGCGTGGTATTTAAGGTTGTGTAGACGGAATCGCCCAGCTGTTTTTCATCGGAATCCTCCCGCAGCTGCGTCAGCACAGAGGTATGAGAGTTCATCAGATCACTATTACTCGTGGATTCCAGACCGGCCTTGCCATTCGACGAATATCCGATGACATGGGAAAACACATTCCCATAGGGATAGATGCGTGTCTCTGTGCCGTCATCCGCCACACTGGTATAGGCCAGGAGCTGGTCGTCAGCCGAGTAGATGGAACCGCGCACATACTTATCCTCATTCGCGTCCTGTTTGGTGTTGTATGCGCTGGAATTGAGGGAATCCGCCCTCCAGACATTCAGATAAACCAGATAGCCAATCATCGCAATGAACAGCAAAACAAATCCGTATGTGACAATACCGAGCTCCGTGTTCCTGCCCTTTTGATTCTCCGGTTCCGTCTCTGTATCAAGATGAACCTCCCGCACCTTTACGGGAGTCTTTTTTTCTTTACCGGAATCTTTTTTCCGGAATCCGCGCGGTTTTTTGAATGCCATAAAACTCCTCCGTCAAATCATTTCCAATCATCGTCTGAACAATCCTCGCTTCTTTTTCCCGGAACCAGAACCATTTGAGCTGTCCGCACCGTTATTCTGACCGCCAGATCCATTCGATCCGGAAGTTCCACTTCTCTGGTTGGCATATCCGTTCGGCCCTTGCGCCCCTCTGCCCTGGTCCGCATACCGGTTCGAACCATAGGCTCCATTGCCCTGACTGCTATACCCATTCGGCCCATAGGCTCCATTGCCCTGGCCGCCATATCCATTCGGCCCATAGGCTCCGCTTCCCTGACCGCCGTATCCATTCGGCCCGTAGGCTCCGCTTCCCTGGCCGCCGTATCCATTCGGCCCGTAGGCTCCGCTTCCCTGGCCGCCATATCCGTTCGGCCCGTAGGCTCCATTCCCCTGACCGGACCGGCTGCCCGGTCCGTAATAGCTGGCTCCCTGCGGCGGGCGGCCATTTTTCATATACAAGCTGCGGCGCTCCTGCTCCAGCCGCTGCTCCTCCTTTTGCTCCCGTGTCACCTCTTCGTCATTGCGAAGCATATAAAGCCCCTGAACAATCGCAAACATAATCAGTGTCGACAGCACCGAGCTTCCGCCATAGCTCACAAGAGGCAGGGTCACACCGGTCAATGGAATCAGCTTGATGGTGCCGCCGATGGTCAGGAACACCTGCACACCGTACGTCGTACCCAGGCCTACCGCCACCAGCCGATAATAGCGGTTGGTCAGTTCCATGCCGATATTGATAAACATAATAAAACAGCTCATACAGATCAGAATCAGGCAAATCCCGAAAATCGAACCCAGCTCCTCCGCAATGGCCGCGAACATCATATCCTGCTCGACAATCGGGATCGCGGTCGGTGAACCCTGAAACAGGCCGGTCCCGAACCAGCCGCCCGCAGCGATGGAAAACAGCGCCTGCGCCGCCTGATAGCCGGTCAGCTGATAGTCTGCAAACGGATCCAGCCATGCCTGTACACGGACACGCACATGATAAAACAGGAAATAGGCCCCTACGCCTCCCGCGCAGCCGGCCAGAATCCCTGCCATCGTGTAGAGGGGCTTCTTTGTGGCGATAAAAAGCATTACTAAATACGTAATGAAGAAAATAATCGCGCTTCCAAGATCCTTTGAAACCACCAGAATCAGCACATGCGCCGCCGCAAGAACCGTTGCGATCACAATTCTCCGGAAGTCGCGGGCATGCGTAAGCAGCCCCGCAATGGCAAATACATAGACAATTTTGACAAACTCCGAAGGCTGAAACGTAAATCCGCCAATAGAGATGGAAAGCTTTGCCCCATAGGTAGAGCGGGCCGCTACCGCAACAAGTCCAAGCAGTCCGATCCCGAGCAGCGTATATGCGTAATACATCTTCGTGATAAAGCGAAGCTTCCGGATGATGACCGGAATCAGCAGAGCAAGAACCGTCGCTGCCACAGCGATGATAAACTGTTTGACGCACTCGTCATAATTCAGCCGCGCGATCATAATAAACCCGATGCACAGCAGCATACACATATTATTAATCAGCAGCCGCGACGCCAGCGGATAGACCAGCCGGAATAACATCAGAGTGAGCACAAAATACAGCACCTGGGCACCATAAAAAAGGAGAACCTCAAACTCCCTCATCTCCAGGTAGATCAGTGCATAGGCAGTAAAATGCAGAAAAAACATCAGCATATTCTGACGAAGAAACAAATACCGCCGTGATTCCTCGTCCTTCTTTCGAAAAACGGTATAGCACTGAAATGTATAAAGCGCAATCAGCAGAATCATCAGATATTTGGCGACCTGATAAAGCAAATTTACCATGTACTACTCCACTCCCCTTTTGAAATGTCCTCTGGTTCCCGCAGTATCTGAAATAGCGTTCCTCTCCGCGCCGGAACGCGCAGGCTTCTTTCGGTCCCTGCTCCGTTCCGCCGAAGGATCCTTCCCACAAAGCTCCGGCATCTGTCTATAAAACTCAAGGATCCGCGCCGTTTCCTCCCCCGATTCGATTGTAAAAGAAATCCGCAGATAGGAAGGATTGATCTTACGAATGTCCTCTGTGTATCCGCCAAGCCGCAGCGGAACTGAATTGTACACCGTATTGGTGCAGAACAGGCACCGCGTCATCACCGGAAAACGGACATTTTTGCGGTCCCGCAGATAAAGCAGGCTCTCCTTTGGTCCATGCCTCCTGCTCTCCTGTTTCACTAAATTCAGGCAGCCTTCGCTGCCAGACGTTTCCTGCTTCTGCCACCTGCATCCCATCATGGTCTTTCTGACACACTGTGCGGACTGCATCAGAGGCTGATAGCCATAAAGCACCAGCTCACACCCTTCGTCTCCGAGCGCACGCAGCTCACGGGCATTCAGCTCCGCCGGGAGCGAAAACCGCGCAATGCCTTCCCTGCGCAGCTCCTCGCGCGATGGGCGGTTAAATGAATACAGACAATCCTCGGCCGCGATCTCACCGGAACAGGAATGCTCCTTCAGCCAGGCAAGCTCGTCCATGCTCTGTACCAGAAAACCATCCATCCGCTCAAACAGCGCAGCCACAGAAGAATGCTCCAGCCACACGCGTCCCCGCTCCCGCAATACCGGCGGAAACGCAAAAAAACACCGGATTCCGCAGTCATGCAAAGCAGCCGCCGCATCCAGAAGCGTTCTGCAATTGTCCGCAATCTCCCTGCCGGAACCGAGCAGCATGGAATCCAGATAAACCGTATCGGTCTGCCCGGAACCAAGCCCTTGCCAGCGCAGCAGAGCCGAAAGCTGGTCACGAAGGGTAACCATAATCGTCAGCTTCGGACGGCGAATCATCTGTGTTTGCGTCTGCATTGCTGCAGGCTGTTTATTTGAGATATTAGAGGCATCCGATGCACTCTGGGTATTTGAGGCATCTGAGGCATTTGGTGCGCTCTGGATATTTAAGGTATCTGAGGCATTTGGAGCGCTCTGGATATTTAAGGTATTCGAGGCATTCGATGCGCTCTGGGTATTTAAGGTATTTAAGGTATCTGAGGCGTTTGATGCGCTCCGGGCAGTTCTGGGATTTCTCTCCTGCAGCAGCTTCTCCCGCAGACACGTGAGCGCTTCGCGGCGAAGCTCGTTAAGCATATGCACCGGCAGGAACAGGCCGTCCGCAAGCTCAATGTTCAATTCTTCAAATTCAAACGGGGTATCCCCGGTCTTTTTCATTCTGCGCGCGACATCCTCCAGGCTGGCCGCATTCGTCCTTGCCAGCTGAGGAATCTCTCCCGACACAGTTACGTCAAATCTGCCGCCGCGCGTGTCATCAGCCGGCCACAGCTCCAGTATAACAGGTATTCCGGGAAGAATTCTTAAATCACCATTAATTTTTACCTTCGAATTTTCTTTTGAAAGCAGAGACTGGTTTCTCTGGTTCTTCTGCCAGCCTTCGTCAGCCCCTTCTGCCTTCGGACGCTGCTTCGCAATCATGGAAGAGCCGTTATAACACTGATAATATCCGCCGGAATAACCGCGGTCAAACAGATCTGACAGCAGCCTCCGGTCCTCCTCGCGAACGTGGTAATGCTCCCGTCCATTCTGCTGATACGCATCCATGTATTTGCGGTAAATCGCAGTAACACCGGCGGAATATTCCGGCCGCTTCATCCGGCCCTCGATTTTAAAGGAGGCGATGCCCGCATCCATCAGATCCGGAAGAATGTCCAGCGTACACATATCTCTCATACTAAGGGGAAAGGAAGCAGAAAAGGAACTGGAAGGTTCATTCATCTCGACCGCATAAGGCAGACGGCAGGGCTGTGCACAGCGCCCGCGGTTCCCGCTGCGGCCTCCGAGCATACTGCTGAGCAGGCAGCGGCCGGAATAACAATAACACATCGCGCCATGCACAAAGGTCTCTACCTCGATACCGGTATGCACAATGGCTTCAATCTCGCGCAAGGATAACTCCCGCGCGGGCACGACCCGGCAAACGCCGTGACGGGCAAGAAGAGCCGCACCCTCCGGAGTCGTCACACTCATCTGCGTACTGGCGTGAAGCTCTAGGTTCGGAAAGTGCTCCCGCACCGCACGCAGCACCCCGAGATCCTGTACGATCAGGGCATCCAGCCCATGCCGATAGAGCGGCTCCAGAAACGGAACCAGCCGTTCTCGAAGCTCGTTTTCTTTCAAAAGCGTATTCACCGTCAGGTACATCTTCCGTCCGCGCAGATGGCAGTACTCGATTCCCTCCAGCAGCTCCGGCTCGTCCGGATTGTCCGCGTACGCTCTGGCTCCAAACATGCGTCCGCCGATGTAAACCGCATCCGCCCCCGCGTCCACCGCGGCGCGCAGCGCCTGAAGCGAACCGGCCGGTGCAAGCAGCTCCGTCATAGAGTTCCTCCTCAGTGATTTTTCAATCTGGTCTCCAGCTGGATGATTTCCTTCTGCGCCTCCGCATTCCGGTCCTCCAGCATCTGAATCTGTTTTTCCGAATTCTCCTGCCGGATCTGCGCGGTAATCAGCTCATGCCGCAGCTCATAAATATCCCGGTCTTTTTCCGTAAGGCTCTGCTCCAGCTCGTCCACCTTGTTCTTCATCTTAAAATAGTCGTCCGCAAGATTCAGATTCAGCAGGATCGACCTCATATCCGGGGACAGTCTCTGATATCCGTCAAGATTTTTCAGTTCAGAAATCTTGCCATTCAGATAGGCCGCCACGCGCTGCAGGTATTCCTCGCTCTCGTATCCGCTCAGTGTATAGATTTTTCCGGCAATAATTACCTGTGTGCTGTTCTTGGCTGACATCTCCTGTACCCCTTTTCCCAAATTCGCAGCCGTCAAACTCCATGCGCAGCTGCCCGATATTCTTTATTCTGTATTTTGAACTGACAAAAGAACGGTAATTGCTGAACGCTGCGTACCTGCGTTCCCGTATCCTGTATCAGCATTCGTTTGAACTGACAAAGGAACGATACCTGCTGAACGCTGCGTACCTGCGTTCCCATATCTTGTATCATCATTATATACGGAATCAAAAAAATTACAACCGTTTCTTTAAGTGCTCACGGGCAAATTCCGTGACCACCCTGCCCTTTGGCGTCCGGTTCAGGAACCCGTTTTTAATCAGATACGGCTCATAGACATCCTCAATGGTACCGGAGTCCTCCCCAATCGCCGCCGCGAGCGTATCCAGTCCGACCGGTCCGCCATTGAACTTATCAATCATCAGCGTGAGAATCGACCGGTCAATCGAATCCAGACCATATCGGTCCACCTCCAGCAAATCCAATGCCTCAGAAGCAATCGCTGCGGTAATCTTTCCTTCATAGCGAACCTGTGCGTAGTCGCGCACACGCTTCAGCATCCGGTTCGCCAGACGCGGCGTCCCCCTCGAGCGCCGCGCGATCTCCAGGGCTCCGCGGTTGTCAATCGACACCTGCAGCACCGAGGCCGAGCGCAGCACAATCGTCTGAAGCTCTTTTTCGGAATAATACTCCAGATGATTCACCACTCCAAAGCGGTCGCGGAGCGGGGCGCTGAGCATTCCCGCCCGGGTCGTGGCCCCGATCAGCGTATAGTGCGGCAGATCCAGACGAACGGACCGGGCGGCCGCACCCTTTCCAATCATAATATCGATCGCAAAATCCTCCATCGCCGGATAAAGGACCTCCTCCACCTGACGGTTCAGGCGGTGAATCTCATCGACGAACAGGACATCGCCCTCCTGAAGGTTGTTCAGGATCGCGGCCATCTCTCCTGGCTTCTCAATCGCAGGGCCCGAAGTAATCTTAATATTCACATCCATCTCATTCGCGATGATGCAGGCCAGCGTCGTCTTTCCAAGGCCGGGCGGGCCGTAAAACAGCACATGATCCAGTGCCTCGCCTCTGGCCTTCGCCGCCTCAATATAGATTTTCAGCGTATCCTTCGCCTTTTCCTGTCCGATATAATCCTGCAGAAGGCGCGGCCGCAGCCCGGTATCCAGGCGGATATCCTCCTCCGTCGCGTCCGTCGCGATTACTCGTTTTGCCATTCTCTCTGCCACCCCTTCATTGATACCGTCATCGATCATTCTGATAAAGCTCCAGCATGAGCATGTCTTCTGAATAAGCGATCACAATAAGGAAACAGTCTCTCATCTTGCAACGCTTACTGCACGAATTGAGAATTCTAAAAACCTCGCCGCAGCCCGGTTCACAGCCGTTTGAGCGCAAGCTTCAGGATCGTCTCTGTATTCATATCCTCCGTAATCTCGCAGGCCTCCACCGCTCGGAGCGCTTCTCCCGCTGAATACCCAAGCGCCGCAAGCGCCTGCACCGCCTCATCCTTTGCGTCCGTGCGAATGCCTCCGGAGGCGGCGCTCTGAGCGGATGACTCCAGCTTATGCTCAAACGCATCCTCCAGGCTCAGCTTGTCCTTCAGCTCCAGGATCACCTTCTTCGCGCTTTTGCTGCCGATACCGGGGGCCTTTGCAATCGCCTTCGCATCATCCGCAAGCACCGCAAAGCGCAGATCATCCGCCGTCAGCACCGATAAAATCCCCAGTGCCGCCTTCGGACCGATCCCGCTGACATTGATCAGCATCTTAAAGACCGCCAGATCGTCCTCATGCAAAAAGCCATACAGCCGGATGGCGTCCTGCGTCACGCTCATCCAGGTAAACACCTGCGCCTCCTGCCCGCGCCCGGGCATATCCGCCGCATCCCGCGCGGAAATCCAGACCTGATAGCCGACCTGATTCACATCCAGAACCAGCAGGTTTTCCGATACCGCGGCCACCTTTCCTTTTAAATATGCAATCATAAGTCCTCCTTATCGGGCTGCTAAACCCGCGGCAGCCGTTTCAGAATCTCAGCCGAAAGCAGTCCGATCACAAGCCCGGTCACGAGCCCGGACAGAAGAAGCACCGGAAAATAATACAGAAGATTCAGATTCTCCACAAGCAAAATGGCGACAATCAGCTGTCCGACATTGTGGAAAATCCCGCCGATCATACTGATTCCCGCAATAGAGAAATGCCGGCTCCTCTTCATAATGGCCATCATCGTCATGCTCAGCACCGCGCCCGCCATACTGTAAGCAATGGAAAACAGATTGCCAAAGAGAAAGCCGCTCAGCACCACACGCACCGTCGATACCGCAAACGCTCCCGGTACACCGATCAGATACAGAATCA
The DNA here is from genome assembly GCA_021199475.1 of Lachnospiraceae bacterium. GTDB lineage: Bacteria > Bacillota > Clostridia > Lachnospirales > Lachnospiraceae > Choladousia. Next base: position 8,614 of record JAJQHZ010000127.1, on the reverse strand, counting down.
CCAGAGACATACTGTTTGCCAGCCCCAGCTTCACACCCGGAATCCCATAGAACGCGGGAAGCAGAGATTCCACGTAGCTTAAAATCATCGCGAGCGCCGTAAACATCCCCAGATATGCCACTTTTCCTTTCATTATCCTGCCACGGAATCCACTCCGTCCTCCTCTTCGTCCTCTTCGTCAATCACCTGCACCACCACCCGGTTCGGTAGACAGACAATCATCATGCCATTGGCAGAAATCCGTCCCTGGCTGATGCAGAGCCCGTCCGGACAGCTCGCCTCCGACATATAGGCTTCCCCGTCCTCAATCACCAGGACATTCGTATCATTAATCTGAATCGTCTGATCCTTATTCAGCGAATACGTGCCGTATACCTCGCCGTCCACCTGCACGACGACACTCGCTCCATCCTCCTGAAAAAACCGGCGTCCGATCAGCAGCGCCGCGCATAACACCCCCACGATCAGAATCAGCCTGATATCCGCTTTTTTCATTCACAGTCCTCCAAAAAAACAGCTAAACTTTTTTCATTCTAGCATAAAAAAAGGATAAAATCAACCATGTGTTCGATTCCATCCTTTTTCATGTGCCAGGGCAAAGTTCATTGATTTTTCGTCATCTGCCAGGGCAGATTCTATTGCTTTTTCCATCCGCCAGAGCAGATTCTATTGCTTCTTTTCCATCCGCCAGAGCGGATTCTATTGCTTCTTTTCCATCCGCTTCACGCATCGTCCGGCTTCAACCCTTAGCTCTTAGTCCAGTAGCTGAAAAATACGTGTCCGCCAATGGTTATGTATTCCGATGTCAGGCCCTGCTGGGCATAGGCCGTCGGCGTCATAAAAAATACATAAGGAAACGCAATGGTCGATCCGTCATCCAGAGTCAGGGTCGGCGTCACACCGAGCTTATAGGTCTCATTGAGCACCATCAGTTCCGCTGCCGCCTGTTTACAGCTGTCCGTCACCTTAATCGTCCCGTTCAGTGCTTTATTCAGCCTGCCTGATTTTGCGGTAGAGAACTGGCCCTCTGCATAAACCACCTCGCGCATCGTCGAAGCGGCAAACCGGGAGCTGTTCATCCGGTTCAGGATCACCAGACCAACCGCCAGCTGTCCGGCATAGGTCTGATTGCCCGCCTCCAGATAGATCACTGCCGCCAGCAAAGTCTCATCATCCACCAGCGTATCGGTGTAATAGGTACTCTCCACCGCGACCGTCGCGACCGCCCGGCCATCCGAGGTCGTGACAGCGGTGCCAATGCCATTGCTGTCAAACGTATAGGTAGTGCCATTCAACGTGAGAGTCGTACTGGTGACCCGGACGCCGCTGCTGTCGACATAATAGCTCCCGACCCAGGTGCTTTTCGCCATCACGCCGTCGCTGCCGAAATAATAGAACTTTCCGCTAAGCAGGATCCAGGTATCAGTCATCATCGCACCGGTGCTTTTGTTAAAATAATAGGTCGAGCCGCTGACCGTCCGCAGACCGGTCTTCCGGACGCCTTTCGCCCCAAAATAATAGTAAGAGCCGTCAATCTTCTTGATGCCGTTGACATACAATACGCCGTTTGACTTCGCGTAATAATACTTCCCGTCATCGACAATCCAGCTGCTCTTTACCAATCGTCCATTCGTGGTATTGAAATAATAATACTTCCCTTTAATTTTCTTCCGCCCGGTCACGCGGATCCCCTTCGCGTTGACATAGTATTTCTTGCCAATCCACCGGCTCTTCGCCAGCTTCCCGGAGCTGGTATACCAGGAATACGTGCCGTTCGAATTCTTCACCCACGATGCATCCGCCTTCGCCGGAGCAAACAGTAGCATAAAGACAAATAACAGCCCGGCAACAAACAGCTTCCTTCTGCCTGTAATTTGCATTGACATCATTCCCCCTCGTACTTTCCCCATTTTTGTTTCCTTCAGGAACTGTCACATCAGGAAATGCCGCAATCCCCAATGCAGCCTTCCTGCCTGATTTCAAATACAGTTGCAACGAATTTGAAATTTCGAGTTAATAACTCGTAACAATTTATTCATATTGTATGCCAGCTTTCTTAAAATGTCAATATTTTTTCTTCTGACTTTCTTTCTGTTTTCTAAAAAATTATTTCCATGGTTTTATAATTTGAACAGGAATCTCTTATAATGATACGGATTGCCGCGTGTACTTCTCATCTGCATTCTGCTTCGTCGAATCTATAATACGATCAGAAAGAACCTACGCTTTGATTCATTCACAATCCGCTTCATCGGCTCTATAATACAATCAGAAAGAACCTGCCCTTTGATTCATTCACGATCCGCTTCATCGCCGTCTGCAGCTTACCCTGGCACTCCTCGTTCACAGAAAAAAGCTTTGCCCGGATGCCATCGTCAACCAGCTGCTCGATCGACTTGCCAAAAATCAACGTGCTCCACTCACCCTCGTCCGTGTTTGCGTTCTTATTAATATAGGCAATCAGGTCGTTCGCCTGCTCCTCGCTTCCCACAACGGGAGATACCTCGGTGATTACATCCGCGCGGATCAGGTGAAGGGACGGCGCCTGGGCCGTAATCTTTACCCCGTACCGATTCCCCTGCCGAACGACGGCCGGCTCCTTTATCGAAATCTCCTCCTTTTGCGGCGCGATCACGCCGTACCCGCTCATGCGGGCAGACTGCAGCGCTTCCGACACCAGGTCATATTCCTTTTTTCGTGCGGACATCTCACTCAAAAGCGAAATCAGCTGATATTCACTGCGGATTTCGGCTCCGGTCATTTCACACAGTACATCATAATAAAGAGAATCCAAAAGCTCTACCGTGACCCGGGCGCTCCCGTCCATCAGATCCGGCGGTTCCAAAGCGGCGCGCTTCACGTTCTCATTCTCCGCAAACACCCCTTTCCCCGCGCCGACTGCCGCCGAAGCAACATCCCGCACCGTGCGCTTTCCCTGCATAAACTCTTTTGCGGATGCAAAGAGCGACTGCTTCAGCCAATGGTCGCCGTCCAGCATCTCTACCCATTTCGGAATCTGAAATACGACCCTGGTCAGCGGAAATTCCAGGAGAAACTGCTCAAAAATACCAGCGATTTCGCTTGTTCCGATCTGCTCGCAGTTCATGATTTCCACATGCACCCCGTAAGCCGATGCAATCTGGGCAGCGGCAGCTCTCGCTTCTTCTGAAAACGGTCTGGCCGAATTCAGGATCACAAAAAACGGCTTCCCGATCTGCTGCAGCTTTTGAATGGCCGTTTTCTCCGCCTCAAGAAAGCTCTCCCGCGGAAGCTCCCCGAAGCTCCCATCCGTCGTAACCACAAGAGCGACCGTCGCGTGATCTTTGATCACCTTCTGCGTCCCGACACGCGCTGCCTCCGCAAACGGAACGGGCTGCTCGCTCCACGGCGTTTTTACCATTCGCGGCTTCCCGTCCTCCTCTACTCCTTCCGCTCCGGGGACAAGAAACCCAACGCAGTCCACCAGGCGAACCGCCATCGTGCTTCCATCGCCGACCGGCACCGGCACCGCGCGGCGCGGAATAAACTTCGGCTCTACCGTCGTGACCAGCCGCCCGGAAGCACTCGAGGGCATCTCATCCCTCGCGGCGCTCAACGCCGGCTCCTCCAGCACAGGCAGCACCAGCTGCTCCACAAATTTTCTGGCAAACGTTGACTTCCCGGTCCGCACGGGGCCCACAATACCCACGTATATCTCGCCATTCGTCCGCGTACGGATATCTTTGTACAAATCGAATTTTTCCATTCAAAGACCCCCTGCATCACCTTTTCGCGCTAATCCAGTATATGCGGAGGATGTTTGCTTTATGATAAAAAAGGCACAATCCCCGCCGGGCATTGCGGACTGCCCGGAAAGAATCGTGCCTGTCGTACAGACTAAGCTTGCGGAACGTCATCTGTACGCGTCTCAGAAAAATCATCCGGTCTTGCGGAGTACCGGATCATCTCCTGACACAAGGAGGTATGTCGTGTATACTCATTGCCTCGAGACAACATTCCATTTCATTTTCATATGCCTGTTTCCCCATCACAAGCGTCAGCAACCAGTACCTGAATCCAAACCAACGATCATCGTCCTTCCCGGACAACCGCAGGTCGAACAAACTATTCATGCAATGGACTGCGCGGAGTGTTCAGCTTTACTCGGAAGCTCATCTCTCACACCAAGCAGGTTTCCTGGCTCACAGATCGTCGCTCAATCTCTCCTTCTCACGCTATCAAATCGGGTACGCAATGGATAAATGAGATCTCACTCCCTGTATACAGTGACCGGATCGCTCAGGCCTCTCACCTGATTCCCTCTTCAGCCCGCCGGGGCTGCACTTGACGTGGCAATATTGAATTACACGTCAAAACTATAACATAGAATCGCTCGTGCGTCAACCGTGGAAAATAAATTTTCGCAAGCGCATTTTCACAAACCAAAACAATGCAGCATCGAAAAGCCCCATGCTTACCGCACAGGGCTTTCCGATTCCTGTAAGCTCTTTCAAGCTTACTATGCTTTATTTTTTCACTTTAATGGATCCCGAAGCGCCTCTCGCCTTAAAGATGGTCTTATAGGCAGATGCCTTGGACGACGGAACCTTGAAGGTACAGCCCGACTTAATCTTCTTAAACGCGTTTGCCTTCACGCTGGACTTTGTCAGCAGCTTTGTCTTCAAAGTAACCTTCGCCAGCTTCTTATCTCCATAGAACGCTTTCTTTCCGATGGTCTTGAGCGCCGTTGATTTGCTCGTAAAGCTCTTCATGGTCGTGCAGCTCTGGAATGCGGACGTCCCGATGGAAACCAGTGCCGTTGAGGTCAGGTTGACCTTCTTCACCGCCTTGCAGCCGTAGAACGCCTTGCTGCCAATCGTCTCAACCGCAGCCAGCGTAATGCTGGACTTTTTGCTTCCGATGGTCTTCAGCTTCTTGCAATTGTTGAATGCCTTGCTTTCAATCGTCGTCAGCTTCGTCATGCCATCCACAGAGGTCAGCTTCTTGCAGCCATTGAACGCACTCGCTCCGATTCTTACCACCTCAGAGCAGCCGCTCAGGCTCTTGAGAGCGGTACACTTATTAAACGCCTTTGTCTCAATGACAGTGATGTTTCCGCCAACCGCCACAGTTTCAAGACTTGTGCAGTTCTCAAATGCGCTCTCGCCAATCACCGTCACCTTATAAGAAACTCCGTTTATAGTCACCGTAGACGGGATGCTGACACTTTTCACATTCTTCGAAGCCGGGCCGGTCACCGTCACAGTGTTCCCGGATGTGCCGGAAGCCGTCACCGTATACTCTGCTGTCGTATCGGTGTAAACCGTACCAACCGCAGCACCTGACACGGTCTGCGACGCGGACGAATCGGCTGCCTCAGTCTGCGTGGATGCATCGGTCTGTGCTTCCGTCTCTGATGCCGTCACCGTGATCGTAACGGTCTTGCTGGCTGACGCGTAATTTGTTGTAGCCGCAGCCGTCACCGTAATCGTTGCTGTTCCGGCCGCCACACCGGTCACTGTTCCATCGCTGCTCACGGTAGCCACAGCAGTATTCCCTGAGCTGTACGAGAGTGCGCCATCGCCGGTCGTCGAAGCCGTGATCGTAGTCGTCGCTCCGGCCGTAATGGAAGAAGCCGCCGCAGTCGCCGTCACCGTCTGGCTCTGCTTGGCGATGGTAAATGTGGAAGTCACAGTTCCGCTGTAATTTCCTGTAAAGGTCACCGTAATTGTCGCTGTTCCGGCGTTCGTATTATTGCTATAAGAAACGGTATAATCGGTACCCTCCGTAAATGACGTACCGTCCGTGCCGGTCACCGTAATCGACGGCGTCAGAGCACTGCCCGTGTAGGTAATCTCTCCTACGTTAACCGAAATCGAAACCTCATCCGAGGAAAGCGATGCTGCAGTCACCGTAATCGAAACCGTTTTCGTCGCCGCATTGTAGTTGGTCGTACTTGCCGCTGCCACCGTGATTGTCGCTGTTCCAAACGCGACGCCAGTCACCACGCCGCTGCTGCTCACCGTCGCGACAGAGGTATTGCTCGAGCTGTACGTGAGTGCACCGTCTCCGGTTGTCGAAGCCGAAATCGTCGTCGTCGCACCAACCTCAACTGAAGACGCCGCAGTCGCTGTCACTGTCTGGCTCGCCTTTGCTATGGTGAACGTAGGCTTCGTCGATGCAGTTCCCGTATAATTACCTGTACCTGTCACGGTCACGCTTGCCGTTCCGGCATTCTTATTGTTCGCATAGGTCACGGTGTAGTGCGTGCCTTTCGTCAGTGTTGTGCCATTTAAAGTCACCGTCACGCCCGGCTGTTTCGCCGTGCCGTCATAGGTGTAGCTGGTCGGATTCAGCGATACCGATGCGCTCGCGATGCTTGCCGCAGTTACGGTAATCGTAACCGTTTCGCTTGCCTGGCTGTAGTTGGTCGTCGCCGCCGCAGTCACCGTGATCGTCGCCGTCCCAACCGCTTTGGTGGTCACCACGCCGCTACTGCTCACCGTCGCGACAGAGGTATTGCTCGAGCTGTACGTGAGCGCACCGTCTCCAGTCGTCGAAGCTGTGATCGTGGTCGTCTCCCCGTACGTAATCGAAGCATTTGCCGCAGCCGCTGTCACCGTCTGGCTCGCCTGCGCGCTGGTGAAGTCTGCCGATGCCGTTCCTGTATAATTTCCGGTACCAGTCACTGTAACCGTCGCGGTTCCGGCATTTGTATTGTTTGAATATTCAACCGTGTAGTCCGTATCCTCTTCGAGCATCACATCGCCAAATGTCACCGTCACGCCCGGCTTCTTTTCTGTCCCGTCATAGGTGTAGCTGGTCGTGTTAAGCGTCACGGTCGCATCACTGATGCTTGCCGGGTTAATCGTAAAGCTCTCGGATACAGAACTGGTGTAGAAATAAGTACCTGTAACCGTAACGGTCGCCGTTCCAGCGTTTGTGTTATTACTGTACTCAACCGTATAGTCTTCGTCCACTGTGAGCTGAATCTCATCCCCATCATATGTCGTGAAGGTAACCGTCACAGTTGGCTCAATTTCATCACCCGTATATGTGAAAGAAGACTCGCTAAACGTGATAGACGTATTTGCATCCGTCAATTCGCTCTTCTCTACAATGTATACCGTGACCCAATCATACAGAGTCTCATCGGTCTCATTGATTGTTCCGGAAAAATCCAGCCAGGTCTCGATTGCGCCGTCATCACCGAGGTCAAGGTCTTCGGCCGTTGTCACAGTCGCCCCATCTTCCTCTACCGTAAACATATCACCATCCCAGCCGGTGATCGCCCAGGTAACATCCCCGTCATCAACCGCGGTTCCGTCCGGCTCCTCTGTCGTATACAGAATCATTTCTGGCGCCAGAGTCAGCGATTCACCATTCGGAACAAAAATCTCCGAATCGATTGAGATGATATAATAGCTGTTCCGGATGTAAATCCAGTACTCATCCGAATAAACTTCTTCATTTTCGCTATTGTAAGCCGTCACGTAAATCTGAACATCGCGGTCCTCCTGATCCGCCGCAGCCGTCACGTGGAGCACAGAAGAATCATCAGAATCTGCTTGGATGCTTAAATAGTCGCTATCATTCTCTTCATCCGCAAGACTCCACTCATAATGAATATCCTCGTCCTCGCTGTCATCGCGGCAATAGCTTTCATAGCTATAGTTGCCATCTTCATCATAGCTTGCGGATTCGTGCCATACAGCCGCTGTCAGATCCAGTGTCGCACCCGGGAGAATCTGATCCGTGTCTGTACTGGATGTGAACTCCATGTAGTCCATGTCCTCGTAAACGGTACGTTCCACATCAAATGTTTGATCACCGAACTCTTCACTCGTTGTCGAATAAGTAACCGTTGCAGTACCGACCGTTTTTGACCAGATTTGCCAGATTCCATCCCCATTTTCATCCGATGATGTAACCTCGAAAATATCCTCTTCTGCTTCGGTGTCATTGTTTGTGGCAGTAATACCTGTAATTGTCAGCGCGATATCTTCGCCCCACGGATGATTCTCGTTCTCTACATAGTACCAGATCGTGTCATCCTCATAAATGAAGCCGCGTCCAAGCAGGATATCTGTTGCGCTGGAATCCTCCAGTTCATAATACGGCGTATGATATTCCACCCAAATATCTGCCGCATTCAGTTCGTAATCACCGAAATCTTCAGCAGCCGGCACAACCACCACACGCACATTAAATCCATCGTATTCGAAGTCTTCATCTTCCACAGACGCACCCGTCGCTGCCTCTGCGATCGCAGTCATATCCAGCGAAATCGTGCAACTCTCACTGTCAACGCTGACTCCACTTTCTGAATTAAGTCCGTATGAGTTCCAGTCGTAAATGGTGTTGCCTTCCTCATCAGTTTCGCCTGTCTCTTCCCATGTACCGACATCGACCTGAATCTCATAGGCATCAAGGTCATCGGATATATAGGATTCATAAGTCAGCGCCAGAGTCTCATCCGTGTAGCCCCAGGTATTGCCGTCTTCATTGAAACGGCAGTTCTCCTCATCATTACCAGCCCACGAATAGCCGATGCCATAATCAAGCCCATTCAGATAAAACCCGTACTCGGTCACTTCTTCGTAGTCACCATTGTCGTTCGGTGTCTCCACATGAA
>JAJQHZ010000091.1 GCA_021199475.1 Lachnospiraceae bacterium | reverse complement strand
AATTTAGTACTTAAATTCTCCTTGGTGGGGCTTGGCTCGGGTGTGACCTGTAACATGTCCGCATAATTTAGTTTCCATTTGAATGCTTCTTCTTAATCAGGCAAGAAGTGACTTATCCCTCCTGCCCATCGGGCCGGCTACGTGCAGTATTGTTCAGCAGTCAAAGACCCTCGCGGCATCTGCGCTTCGCTCCGGTCGGTGCTAAACGTATGCCACTGGCACTCAGCACCGCCAAATATCCGTGCAAGCTATGCCATAAGGGGTACCGGCTTGCCGGTGGATTCCTTATGGCTCCGGCTACTTGGCTCGTTGCTTCGCGGGAATAAATGATCAATCCCTGGATCGTGGAAAAAAATAAGGCATATCCCGCTTTTCGAGACGGAATATACCTTATTTCCTGTAATATTTCCTGTAATGGAGGTAATGGGGCTCGAACCCACGGCCTCTTGCATGCCATGCAAGCGCTCTCCCAGCTGAGCTATACCCCCGATCCACGTCTTATTCCATTCAGACGCTTACGAACGAATTCTTGTTCAAAACAGCAAATGATTCGTCCTCGTTTCCTAACTATAACATATTTTCCTGAAAATGGAAGAGGGAAATGCGATTTTCCCACATTTTTTTCAATCGGTTCCGCTTTCCGCGATGCCCATCCACGAAGCCATCGCCAGACACCTCTCTCTGAAAATCCATTTCCCCGCTCCTCCCGCGCTAAGTACTCCGCTGCAGCTTCTTATCTCCGCGCTTAATCTGTGATTCCGGGATCGTACAGGTTTTTTACGCCTGTCCTATTTCCCGGCATAAGAAATCCCTTTGATAATAAAGCCGTACTTATTTAGAAGCTTTTTTCAGCTTCACCTTCCACGTGCCGGTATACGTAGATCCGGATTCACCATAAACCTTGTAATACATCTTATAAGTCACGGTATAGGTATTACCGGATTTGATGATTTTGCTCACCTTTCCGTATGGAATCATATCGCCATAATCTCCGCCTATATAATGCAGCGTACCACCGTATTAATAATCAGATATGAAAAATCCTTAGCCGAAACCGTAGAAGAAGATCCTGACCTGAATTGGAATGTCGAAGCAGAGCCTCCAAAGTACAATTTCATCTGGCTTGCCAGCTCACTTTTTACATAACTAAGTGTTTTTCCCTGAACCTGATTCAGATTAATATAGCCAATCATTACCGACTTTGTATAATTATTCAGAGAAAATTTTGTATAACCATATCCAAAAACGCCATCGAAGTTTTTCAAAAGCTTCCGCACCTGTGATTTATATTTGCTCGTTACATCCTTTTTCGTGTTTTTTACAGTAACCTTACAGGTCGCAGATACGCCGTTGACCGTCGCAGTAATTGTCGTTGTCCCAGCTTTTTTCGCTTTCACAACGCCCTTCTTTGTCACGGTTGCAACCGACGTTTTACTGCTGCCCCACGAGACATCCTCATCCGTTCCGCTCACGGTTGCTGTCAGAGTAATTGTCTTACCGACTGTAACGGACGCAGTCTTTTTATTCAGCTTTACCGTAACGGATTTCGCATTTACAGAAATCGCACATACCGCCAGCATCATAAGCATCATCAATAACGAAGCACTCTTTTTTAAATTCCTTTTCATTTTTCCTCCTGACTCTCCGGATATACCGAAGTAAAAAATCGACTGTCTTTCAGTGAATTACCCATTCTCTAACATCGTTAACTCACACCATAAGGATCCAGCGTTGACGTTTTCTCATAATAGCCTTCCAATACCAGCCAGGTATCCGACGCCTGATTCTGAACCATCACGGACATTCCATCAGCGGAAATCACTACGATCAGCTCGCAGCCCAGACTGGTATCATATGGCATCGCGTAGTAAACAGAACTTCCCTGGTCAATCAGGTAGCCGTTAAACTCTACCGTAAGTCTGTCGCCATAAGACCAGGCTTCTATATAGAGATAGTCGAACTCTCCGTCATCCGTGGTAAAACCAATCTCAGCACTCATAGTATTGTCAACACCATTGTCATAATAGTATGTGCCGTAAATATTTAACGGTTCCTCTGACTCTGCTGATTGTTCCACGGAAGCTTCCTCCGATTCTGTCAGACCGCTCCGGTCGCTGACGTCATACGCTGTAATCGGCATATTATTGCTGTAGTACTCCTCTGTAAAATCTTCTTCCTCAATGATTTCCTCTACAATCACCCCACCTTCTATTGTGATACGTGTGATGCGCTGGTATCCCATATGACCATACACACCGTAAATCCCGTTATGATCCGGCGCGGTATAAAACTCCTGCGGCAGATAGAAATCTCCGACAAACTGCCGCTCTCCATCCGCATCCACCGTCCAGACGTCATTCACATAATCCGCGGTTGAGCCATAGCCCAGCACCAATTCCTTTGTTCCATCCTCATCAATATCATAAAGAATATACGTGCTGTATTCCTCTGCATCATCGAGGATGATGCCATAGATACTCGCATAATCCAAGTCCACCGTGGCGGAAGAATCCACAGCTTCTGTCGATTCCGCGCCAGTGTCTTCTCCCAGGATATACACTTCCTCCCCGGAATCCGAAACATTCGCCGCTGCATCTTCTGTGGTACTCATCTCCTCCCCGGAATCCGAAGCATCCCCCGTTTCCGAAGCAAAATAGCCTCTCAGCGTATTGTTATCAGAGCCTTCATCAATAACGATGCCGCATTCCGGCCAGGCTTCTGCATACTGGTGTCATTAATTTCATGAGCTGTCACAGATTTGCTCTCACTCGCTGTCACAATCTCGCTCACTTTCCTGTCACAAAATCGTCTGTGTTTTGACCCGGTAGCATAGCCAAAACCGCTTGTCAAGGCACCACTTCGTTTGGCGGAGCCAGCCTTGACAAGTGGTTTCGGCTATGCTTATGGGTAGTCAAGGGCTTGATAGCCCTGATATACCCTCGGGTCAGCTTCTATCTTTATTGTTATCGGCCTAATCTCAATCATAGACAAGCAGCATCTCATGATCCGCAACAAACCTCACCATGTGTTCATCTATCAGGCGTTTCTGCTGCTGGTAGGCATACATCAGGCTGTTTTCACATACACGGTTGATCATCCGAGGGATGCCGGCGGATATCTTATAAATCTCATCGTCAGCCCCGCTTGTGAATAATTCCCGGCCGTTGCATCCCGCATAAGCAAGGTGTGCCGCGATGTATTTCGATGTCTCCGCGCGATCGAGTTTTTCCAACACGATGTTCATGTCTATCCGCTGCCGGATCGCTGCATATTTCTGCAGCCGCAGCTTCTGTTCCCACAATTCCGGCTGGCCTACCAGTACAAGGCTCATTGGACTCTCTGAGTCAAACTGGCTGTTCAGCAGGAACCGGAACTCCTCCAGTGTTTCCTTATCCAACAGGTGTGCCTCGTCCAGGACACAGATCACTTTTTTCTTCTGTTCTGTCCGGATGTTTTCGATTTCCTTCTGCAGCTTCCGCTTGGAATCGCCCCGGTAAAAGTGTGACTCCAGCCCCATCTGGTCTAACAGTCCTGCATACAGCCACCTCGGTGTCAGCTTGGAATCCGAAATGTAGAGTACCATGTATTTATCCTTTGGCAGGTCATGCTTCAGCAGACGGATCAGAGTTGATTTCCCACAGCCTGGCTCTGCCGTCACCACGGCGAACTTTCTCTTGTCTGCCACATACATCAGGCGCCCTACGGCATCATTGATCCGCGCCGAACGGTACAGCCTGTCCGCCGGGATATCCCTTGTGAACGGCGTGTTCTCCATTTCAAAGAAGGCTTCATACATTGTTTTCACCTTCCTCCCCGGATTTCAGCCCGGCATATGACGCGAAATTCAGTGCGTTTGCCCGGATCTTATGCTCTTTATTGTAGTTCTGTTCCAAGACGTCCAGGAGTCTCGAAGTCTTCGGCGCCTCCCCAGTCATGGCCGCCGGTACCACCGGCTTCTTTGACGCAAACGATGTGATCGCAACCTTGTGTGCCATGATCGGCTCTATGTCCCGGTATGTCACCCGGATCACGTCCGTATCCATCGGATCATAGGCAATCTCGACTTCCGCATTCGCGAGTGCTGTGCTTGCCTCATAGGTACTGTTGCCGAACGAGAAGCCCCCGGCGTTGTCCAGCTTCCTCGTCTCCCGGTGAAGAAAAGCCTCGCTCACTGTCGACGTGTCCAGAAACACGAGCTGCCTTGTGTCACGCATCCATTCCTGTTCCGGCGTGATGCCGCTGTCTGGTACATCCGCCCCGTTCGACCTGTAGTATTCCGCAATCCCTTCATGCGGCACCTTCTGGTATTCCTGTTCCAGAAAATACTTCCATTTCCGGTTCAGTTCTTCCACCGAGTGTACGTGTGCCACACGGATCTCCGAAATGAAGCTGTCAACCCGCTGGTGGAACTTCTCGATTTTTTATCCGAATATTCGGATAAAAAATCTTATACGACGGATTTTTTTA
>JAJQHZ010000078.1 GCA_021199475.1 Lachnospiraceae bacterium | reverse complement strand
AAAACGGGGTCAGAGCGCATCAAATTAGTCCGAAAAAGTCGGGAGTTATCGTCTAGACCACATTATCTTTTATGTCAATATTTAATTTATCGGGCTACGTCGAGGATTTTTGTATCGTGCTATCGGCGAAACAGGCAAGCAGAATGCACATGAACCTTTTACCGGTATATCGCGCAACTAATTCTTGTGAATCACTGAAAAATGGTATATGATAGCAACGATTCATAACTAACGCGCATCTGATACGCGGGATACGGGCCAATCCGTGATATCAGAATGAAATTCAGAAGAAATGCCAGAAGAACAGGAGGGGGTTCCATGGAACCTGTAAGTGAAGCGTTTCCACTTCGAGATACCGTCATCCGGGTCGATCTGTCCGCGATTGCGGAAAATATGGCGAATATTCGCCATCTGGTCGGCCCAAATGTGGCAGTTGCCGCTGCGGTAAAGGCAAATGGCTATGGGCACGGCGCTCTCGCAATTGCTCCGACCCTGCTGGAAAGCGGTGCTTCCATGCTCGCGGTCGCCTCGCTCGGGGAGGCGCTGGAGCTGCGCGATCAGCTGCCGGACTGCCCCATTCTCGTCATGGGGCTGGTGCCGGATACATGCCTTTCTCTTGCCGCCGCGCGGAGAATCACCCTGACCATCGATTCGCTCCGCCAGGCCAGGCTGCTGAACGACGCGGCAAAGAAGCTCGGGAGACCTGCTCTCATCCATATCAAGATCGACACCGGTTTTCACCGCATCGGTTTCCCCTGCAATGAGGAGGGACTGGAAGAACTTTCCGGGCTCAGGGAGCTGCCCTGGCTTGTGACCGAAGGAATCTTTTCGCATCTGGCTTTGCTGGACGATGCCTCCAACCGGATTCAATATGAGCAGTTTCTCTGGATTCTGGGTCGGCTGGAGGAAATTGGGTTTTCCTTCCGCTACCGGCATCTGGCAGACAGCATTGCTCTGGTCGATTACCCCGAATACCGCATGGATATGGTGCGCGCGGGCGCACTGATTTACGGGCTGAAAGGCTTTCACAAGGGCTTCGTCTCTGTCCGGCAGGCGCTTACCTTCGAGACAAAGATCTGTCATATCACCTCCGTGAAAAAGGGGGAGGGCGTGAGCTATGATTATACCTGGAGGGCGCCGGAGGATACGCGGATCGGCACACTGCCCTTCGGCTACGCGGACGGCTATCCGCGCAATCTGCGGGGGAAAGGCGTGGTAAGCATCCGCGGCGTGCGCTGTCCCATTGTGGGCGTTCTGTGCATGGACCAGTGCATGGTGGATCTGCACGATGTCCCGGACGCCGAAATCGGCGATACTGCCGTCATCTATGGCGACGGCTCCGACGCTGCCCCCGACATTCAGGAAATCAGCACTCTGGCCGGAACAAATAAAAACGAGATTGTGGCGCGATTAACCGCGCGCCCGCAGAGGATCTATTATTGAGGAGTAAAAAGATATGAAGACAGAACAATTACAGCAGGAAATCGAATCCCTCTATCCCGCGCTCTGTGAGCTGCGCCACACGCTTCACCGGCATCCGGAAGCAGGCACGCAGGAGTTTGAGACCGACCGGATCATCACGGACTGTCTGCGGCAGTGGGGCATCCCATTTCAGATGATCGCGGACACCGGTATCCTCGCCTGGATCACCGGGGAATCGGACATTTCGCAAACATATGAAAATGCTTTGCCGGAGAGCGTATCCGTTTCTCATGAGCGCCCCGGCAATGTCGTCGGGCTGCGCGCGGATATTGACGCGCTTCCGATTGAGGAAGCGGCGGATCACATCTGCCGTTCGGAAAATCCAGGGATGATGCACGCCTGCGGCCATGACGCCCACACAACCATTCAGCTCGGTGTGGCCCGCCTTTTACAGCTCCATCGGAGCGAATGGTCCGGAACCGTCAAGCTGTTCTTTCAGCCCGCGGAGGAAACCATCGGCGGAGCGGAGCGTATGGTGCAGGAGGGCTGCATGAAAAATCCGGCCGTGGACTACGTGGCCGGTCTTCATGTCATGCCGGACTATCACACCGGTGAGGTGGCAATGAAATACGGAAAGCTGAACGCTGCCAGCGATGAGGTGCTGATCGACGTATACGGAAAGGGCGCGCACGGCGCTTATCCCGAAAAGGGCATCGACGCAGTGCTGATTGCTTCGCAGCTGGTACTCTCTCTTCAGTCCTTTGTGAGCCGCAGCCTTTCTCCGCTGGAGAGCGCCGTCCTCTCGTTCGGCATGATCAATGGCGGCAGTGCCCCGAATATCATCTGCGACCATGTGCAGCTGCACGGAACGCTGCGCACCACCGATCCTCAGACCAGAGAGCAGGCAAAATATTACATCCGCACACAGGCGAAGGCGATTGCCTCCGCCTACGGCGGCGAAGCCACCATCCGGTTTGTCTCCGGATATGACGCTCTGATCAACGACGATGCGCTGGTGGACCTCGCGGCGGACATCGCAGCCGGGCTGCTCGGCAAAGAGCACGTCCACTGGAAAGCCGCTCCCAGCCTCGGGGTAGAGGATTTTTCCTTTTTCCAGGAACATGCAAAGGCCGGCGTTTTTTACCATCTCGGCTGCACCGCCCCGGATCAGGCCGAAGTGTATCCTCTTCACACCGCGCGTTTCCAGATCGACGATTCCTGTCTGAAAACCGGCATCCTGCTCCAGTACACGCTCACGCGTCGGCTGCTGGAGTATCAGCCAAACGCCAATTGATCGATGGGAACGGCAAAACCGATGATTCTGACGATTGCATGATCCTTTACACGGTTATATCACTTGTCCATACTTGTGAAACGTGTATGTGCAAAGGCAGTGTTACGATTCTCTATTGTGCAGTTTTCCTTATATCAAAGGATAAACATCCGCGCAGTGGCGACGTCCCGGACACGTTCGCCGGTGTATTCTACCGTATACGGTCCGGTCTGTTTTACACCAGGATAGCAGGCGGCGCGCCGCGCGCGGAAATGATCCTTGAAGCTGATTTCCATCGTCAGTTTGTCGGGAATTTCCATATGACATTCGTTGCGGTTATGAACGCCTTCCGCGGCAGCCAGGCGGATGCGTTCACAGGCTTCCTCCGGCGAAAGACTGACGGTTGCGCTTCCGATCCCGCGCTTTACCGCAACCGTCCGGATCGCGGGATCCCATTCGCCGACATGGCGGCACAGCGCCTCATCTCCGCTCAGGAAAACAGAAGGAATGCCCATTTCTGCCGCAAGCAGCGCATGCATTAAAAATTCGCTGCAGAGCCGGCCTTTGAATTTCACATAATTGTTGCCGCGGTTCATCGTATGACTCAGCGGGTTCCCATCCGAGCCTGCCGGGCTGTGATAGCCAACAAACAGCAGCGCATCAAAGGAGCTGTCAATCCCTCCAATCATGGATTCCGGATCATTGGTCCAGTCCCGGATGAAACGGCATTGTCTCGGAAAACCTGTAATATCCATATTTCTGCCGCTGTCATGCGCATCCTTGATATATACCTCATCCGCCCCGGCATCGATCGCTCCAAACGCAGCCGCCATCGCCTCGCGCTTCATTTCCTCCGCCAGAGGGCCATGCTCCAGATCGCCTAAATTGGTCGAGGACCAGCAGGTAGCGCCGACCAGCCCTTCCAGATCAACACTGATGTACACTTTCATACTCCGGTCCCCTCACCTGATAAAATTCGTCGACTTATGATCCATTTCCTTGACCGGCAGGCCATAGGCTTCCTTTCCAAGCGCAATGCTCTTCATCAGGAACGTCATATTGCGGGCCAGGGTCCGCATTGTCTGCAACCCTTCCTCATCCTGCGCCGCCTCTCCCGGCAGTCTTCCATGTACACTGTTCCAATACTGACTGGACGCGACCGGCATCCCGCTGATCGTGAAATATTTATTCAGCTCGTCAAAGGTCGCGCTTGTGCCGCCTCTGCGCGCAACCGCCACGCTCGCTCCGACTTTCATGGTCTTATCAAAAGAAGTGCTGTAAAACAGCCGGTCGAGCAGGGCGATCAGCGTCGCGTTCGCGGATGCGTAATAGACCGGGCTTGCCACAACCAGGCCGCTGCAGGCCTCGAATTTAGGCGCAATCTGATTCACCTCATCCTCAAAAACACAGCTTCCCTTTTTCGCGCAGCCTCCGCAGGCAGTGCAGCCGCGGATGTCCTTCCCACCAATCTGAATCACTTCCGTTTCCAGACCTTCTTCCGCAAAGGTTTTCTCCATCTCCCGCAGCGCGACCGATGTATTGCCGTTTTTGCGCGGGCTTCCATTTAACATAAGAACTTTCATATGGCCTCCTTCGGTTATACAATTATTTTTACCGTAGCGGTTCCTACCGAAACTCATCCATCATTATATTCCCCGCGAATAATTTCGTCAAACCAATCTTGCCGTTCGGTCTTGCAGTTCTATCTTACAGTTCTATCTTGCAGCTCTATCTTACAGTTCTATCTTGCAGCTCTATCTTACAGTTCTATTTTCAACCTGGTTTTTCACTTTGCAGAAACGAAGTTTCCCATCAATCGAAAAAAAGCTGCAGATTTCTCCACAGCTTTTCTTCCTGTTTATGCAGTTCCATTTCGTGAAAGCCGCGCAGCAGATAATCACTTCGTCCTGCCGAGTCCTTTCAGCAATGCAGATCTCCGAAAATGCCGCCCTCCCGGGTTTCTTCCACCCGGATGGTAAGCGGCCCATCCTCCTGCGTTCCATTTGGCTGGCCTGCCTGCGGTGCATCCTCCTGCGTTTTTCGCAGAACCAACAGCGCACGCCCCTCGAAGAAATGGCAGCATCCGGTGGTATAATCATCCTCGCTGGTCGGGCTGCCGGAGCCAAATCCCTCCAGCTGCGCAGCCCCGCTTACGCTGCAGCGCACTTCTTGCTGCCAGTTTGGCACACGTCTGCCGTCCGCATCGACCGCCTCAGCCCGGATCACCAGAATCTCCTCTGTACAAGGGAAGCTTTCCGGGATTTCTTCCGGTGTCAGCCGGATCGACACTGCTTTTCCTGCGGTCGCCAGTGAGCTGACCTCCGCAGCCGCCCCATCGCGGATATTGGTCACCGCCAGCACACCCGGCTCATAGGTCAGCGGCACCGATACGATACCGTTCTCCGGGACGGCCTTCCGGCCGATGCGTCTGCCGTTTACGGTTATCTCGACTTCCTCCGCGTCGCTGTAGATATCCGCGCGGATCTCCTTCCCTTCATATCCCGGCCAGGTATAGCTTTCATAGACATCCGCCCAGCCCCAGCTGGAAATGGATTCTTTTTTGCCTGTGTGCTCCGGATGCAGGATCGCGATCACCGGCGCGCGGTCCACGTTCCACAGCAGGCGGCGGAATTTCCCCTGCGGGCGGACAAAGCCGCAAATGTCAAAGTCTCCGCAGTTTCCAGTATGCCACGGATAATCGCAGAACAGGCCGCCATCCTGGTCGTAAAAGGCATGTCCGATCCCGCTTTCTCCAAGGTAATCCATCGCCGTCCAGGTAAAGTCGCCGATCACATACGGGTGCGCCATCGTGCGCTCCCAGACCTGCTTCATCGCCTTCGGATAGCTCTCCGTTCCGACGATGAGCCGCTCCGGAAACTCGTTTCCATCCTGCTCATAGCGGTCGTCCAGATAGTTGTAGCCGACCACATCCAGATCCTTCACAAAATCTGCCGTGATGGCTCCCCAGTTCTTCGTCACCTCATCCGCCTGCGCCAGAAAGCCCCGGACCTCCTCCGGCAGGCTGCCAAAATCAATCTCTTCCCCGCTGCCGAAAATGTTTGCCAGGATCCCGCCGAACTCGCCTGCGTCCAGAAATACCGCGCACACGCCGTTCGTAATCGCCCTGGTATCATCGAGGCGGCGAACAAACGCACACATCGCCGCGCTGATTTCCGGTCCGTTTCCGCTTCCGTCCCGCTCCCCGATTTCATTGCCAATGCTATACATAATCACAGATGGATGATTCCGGTCACGAAGGATCATGGAAGCCATATCCTCCTTCCAGCACGTTTCAAAATACAAATGGTAGTCGGCCGCGTTCTTCTTCGCTCTCCAGCAGTCAAACGCCTCGTCCATCACCAGCATTCCCAGCCGGTCGCAGGCGTCAAGCAGCGCCGTGCTCGGCGGGTTATGGCTGGTGCGGATCGCGTTGTAGCCATTTTCCTTCAGCAGGCGCACCCGGCGGTACTCCATTGCGTCAAATGCGCAGCTACCCACAACACCGTTATCATGGTGGATACAGCCTCCCTTGAGCTTCACCGGCTCATCGTTCAGGCAAAAGCCGCGCTCGCGCGTAAAGGAAATCGTGCGGACGCCGAAGGAGCCCTCTTTTTCTTCCAGAATGTCTGTTTGCTGAATCTCTGTATTTGAAACGTCTGTTTTCTGAACGTCCGTCAGTTGGGAATCTGTCTGCCGGGAATCTGCCTGCGCAGGATTTTCAGACTTGCGCAGCTGCACCTTTGCCGTGTACAGATAAGGATTGTCCAGACTCCAGGGAGTCAGGTTGTCTATCGAAAATTCAAACGCGCAGGTGATTTCCTTATCCATTTTCGGCATAAAGCAGAACTCATCTGTCTTTTTTCCTTCCTCCGGCGTGTGACAGGCCGTCTGCTTCGACTGTTCGCCTTCAACCGCTGCGAGGCAGTCTATCAGCTTCGTCTGCTCCGCCACGGTGTTCCCCTCAGCGTCCAGAATCGAAAGCGTTACCTCCCGTTTTGCATTAGCATCCGACGCTGTCAGCGTCACCTTCGCCTGTATCGTCTGCAGATCCGGCGTGCGGACGCCAAGCGACCAGGGTGCCAGATAAATCGAATCTCCCTCCAGCAGACAAACGTGCCGATACAGGCCGCTTCCGGAATACCAGCGGCTGTTCGGATGCGAATTGTTTTCAACAACAATTTTCAGCTTATTGTCTTCCCCGAATTTCAGCCATTTGGTCAGATCCGCATAAAACTCCGTATACCCATAGTGATGCAGCGCTGCCATGCTGCCGTTGATCCAGACCTCGGTGTTCCCGTAGGAGCCTTCCACCAGCAGCAGGAACGAATGCCCCTTCTGGGATGCGTCCAGTTCAAAATGCTTTTCGTAGGTACCGATTCCACCCTGGAAAAAGCCGCCCGCGCCCTCCGTCGGCGCATCCGGCGTCCGTTTCGTCGAGATCATAAAGTCATGCGGCAGATCGACGGTTTTCTTGTAGGCAGCGCCTTTCCCGTCCAGATACGCATTTCCGCTGGAATACGCAAACGCCCATCCCTTGTTAAAATCATGTGTAACCATTTCGTTTCCCCCTGTTCCTTCCATATCCTGTCCGTAATTTACATAGTGAATCACAGACGCAGACAGAGCCATCTGCCGCAGACTGGTTCTGCATGGCGAGGTTCTCCCTGTCATGTCCGCGGTTTATATGGTAAATCCCGGACATATTGTGTAATCGTTCAGGCCAAAGCGCATTCCTGTCGCCTTCGGTTCTGAACCGCTGCAGTTTTAATAAGTATAATACATCTTTTCCCTTTGCAACAGGGATATCTTGTCATAAAATCCTCGATTTTTTGTTTAGAATATGGTATAGTAATCGGAACGAAGCAAAGGAGACCCCTGCTAATGATCCCATATACCTATGTCCTTTTTGGAGAAATTCAGAAACTAAAGGCAGACTATTACAAAGAGCACGGGAGCGGCATCAGTTTTCAAACGGCTGTTCAACTGCTTGTCGAAAACGGCTCCTGTACAACCGGAGTCCCGGAAAAACCGGATTTTTTGTCATGGAATCTGACAAACTACCAGGATCTGCGCAGGCTTGTCGGACAGATACCGATTCCGTTTACGGAAATACAAAATGTAAAGCAGACGGTCTGCAACGACATCCGCAAGCTCTCCGTGTACAATCCGGTGCAAATATCCATCGAGGTCTGCTGCTCCGATATGCAGCTGATCTCCGTGGATTATTTCTCTGTATTGTACGTTCTGGAGGGAAGCTGCCGCCTGAAAATGCTCTCCGGCGAACGGGAGCTGCACGCAGGGGAGCTTTGCATCTTTCCACCCGGCATCCCGCACGCCCTGTTTACAATGCCAGAGGACCTGGCGGTCAATATCGTATCCGCCAAAGAACATTTTACAGAAAATTTCAATCAGCTTTTATACCGCGACAATATTGTCTCCGCCTTCTTCCGCCATGCCCTTTTTCAGGAAGCGCACGACCCGATTTTCTTTACCATGAACGCTTCCAGAAATATCCGCAGCCTGATCCAGCATCTGTTCGCGGAGTTTTTAACAAAGGACAGTTACTCAGAGACCTTGTTTAACAATTACCTGCAGATTTTTTACGCAAACATTATCCGCGCCTCCGAAACCCAGGACGAGGCTTCCCTTCCGTCCAGCCAGAGTGTTTCCCGGACACGCATGCCGGCAATCCTGAATTATATCCGCCAGAATTATCACACGCTCACACTGGATGTCCTTGCCAGACACTTTCATTACGACAGCGCCTACTTAAGCAGGCAGATCAAATCGACAACCGGCAAAAACTACCGGGATATTATTACTGAGCTGAAGCTGGCGGAAGCCAGAGAACTGCTTACCGGCAGCAGCCTCAGCATCGAGCAGATCGCAGAAATGGTCGGGTATAACAGCCCGGATCATTTTGGTTATGCCTTCAAAAAAGAAACGGGGCTTTCGCCCCGCCAGTACCGGAGCGGAAGGAAGACCTGAACGCGGTCAGAAAGCCTGCCAGACCGCATAAATACTGGATTCCCAGCATCTGTTCATAGCGGAAGGGAGAATCAGTATCCTTTCGGAACGGTATCCAGGTCATAATCCTTGTTTGTCGGAAGCTGGAGATAGGGGTAACGCTGCAAATCTATACTATCATTTATTTCTCCCATTTATATCTGGTCCTATAGCTGCTATAAGAATTATATGGCAACCGTTTCTCTTTTTGCAATCTTCCTATTACTATATAAGGCATTACACCTTGCGATGATGCAAATGCTTTTATAGACTCTATGTCAAAGCTTCCCTTTTTTATGAACTTGTCATATTCATCGGACGAAAGTAATTTGTCTCTGGCAAACTGATCTGCTTTTATCTCTTTTTCTCCATCAGTCCTCATATCAACAAATTTCGCAGTCTTACCTGCATCTCCGCTCATGATATGTCCAAGCTCATGAAACAGGGAAAACCAGAAGATATCAGCAAATGAACCTCTTAATGTCAGCACCATCTGGTATACCCCGCTGCTCTTTTGTGAAATATATCCCTGAACTGGGGCGCCGCGAAAATTTCTAAGCAATGCAAAATCAATCCCATATTCAGACATCGTATTTTTAAGAGCCTCCGGCAAAATTGCTTCGTCCTGCAGCATGTTTCTTTTGAGGGCTTCCACCAGTTCGTCTATTTTATCAGGATTAAAGCGGTCAGTAATCGCATGATCATTGCTTACAAGCTGACACAACCGAATCCACGCACCCATTACATAAGGCTCAACGACCGTATTAGCCGCCATCCGAAAAGCTCCTTCCGGTATGATATCCTTAAGATTCGCGATATTGCTGAATTTAAGTACTTTTCTCAACGACAAAATAGAAGCATCCCTGTTCTCTCCGACAGGCATCTTCCCTCTCTGACGCAAGTACTTCACGACTTCATTCAGGGCTGCCCGCGCTTCCCGTTCCTCGTCTGTTATTGTCTGCTTTTCGTTAAACTCTAAAAGCTCCGCATCATAATGCGCCTGAAGATTCATCCAGAAGGATTTCGGTACGTCTAGCGCATACTCCAACGCAAACGCAAATTTAGCGGAAATGTCTTTTTTCCCTTTTATCACATTACTGATGAAGGCCGGAGAAACTCCCGTCTGCGCAGCAAGCTCAGCCTGTGTGATACCGCGTTCTTCCAAAACTTCTGCAAGCGTCTCTCCCGGATGAAAAATCAGGTCACGGGATATACCAGTTTTCTTTACTGCCATGGTAATCGCTCACTCCTTCCACTTCTATTTCCGAGCAGATTAAAATCGTATCTTCATCCGCATTTGGCTCCAGAATCAGTCTTGCATGAGGTGCAACATGTAGGGAATACCTGATATTCGTATATCCAGAAAGCCGTTCAGGCTTTCCCAATCCCAATTTCAGAAAATCCCCAAAACACTCTGCCGCCTCCAGACGATCCATGTGCTTCTTTATCGCTTTTACCCAGTCCATGGGCAGCTTCCGCTGCATCTTCTGGTAGTCTGTAAAATACTTTTCAATTTTGCTGTTGGCGTATGTTATATTCAATAAGGCATTTCCTCCTCGCCTCTTTCAAATTAACCAATTAGTTAATTTGTTTAACATAATAACATATACAGATATGTCTGTCAACAGGAATCCCCTTTACTTCTCCCTGTATTTTTCCTCGAAGAACTTCCACGCCGTCTCGTAATCCTCCTCCCGGTCACAGCGATCAAAGAGCGCCACGTACTCAATGGTGCGCCGCACCAGCACGCCGGGCAGTGCAATCACCTTTTATCATTTGTTTGTTATATTAGCATCGCTGGTAATATAACAAATGCCAATTTGATCCCACAAGTACCATACAGAACCCCAGCTGACGGAAAACTCATTAGTACATCTGCTTTTTCGCTTGATTCCCCTTTCACGCTATGGTAATCTATCACAGAGGACATTCTTCCTCCTGAATTGAACGAAACTATCTTTTATAGTTCATGAATAATTGGGTTTGCGTGGCATAGAGAGAATGACAATCCGCTGATTCAGCGGTTTCTGAGTATGCTGTGAATTATGTATGACTGCCTTCGGAATGCATTATTATGGAACGAACAATTACTTACACAATCAAAGCGGAACATGCCGGAATACGCGTTGAGCAGTTTCTCCGCCGCAAATCTTATTCTGCGAAAAGCCTGGCGCAGCTGAAAACCGGAAGCAGCAGTACCCGAATCAATGGATCGGACTGCCGTCTGATCGATCGTCTCTTTGCCGGAGATGTTCTGGATGTCCATATATCAGAAACCGCCTGTTCCGAAAACATCCCGGCAACGGCCCTCCCGCTTTCCATTGTATACGAAGACGAGGACATCCTGGTGGTCGACAAGCCTGCCGGGCTTCCCATGCATCCGTCAAAGGACAATTACTATTATTCACTGGCGAATGCGGTCATGTACTACTACAGAAACTGCAGCGGATTTGTTTTTCGCTGCACCAACCGGCTCGACCGGGATACTTCAGGCCTGACCGTGATCGCGAAGCATTTCGTCAGCGCAGGCATTTTAAGCTCTATGGTAAAAGAATGCGGCAATGACTCCGGCAAACATGGCCCCGACGAAAATGGTTTTGGCAAAGATGGCTCCGGTGAAAATGGTTTTAGCAAACATGGCTTCGGCGAAAATGGTTTTAGCAAACATGACTTCGGCGAAAAAACTTCCGGTAACAAAGATTCCGGCAGCGTTTCCGGATTCTTTATGGAGCGCGAATACACTGCCATCGTCTGCGGTGCAGTATCGCCTGCATCCAGCACCATCAATGCTCCGCTCTCGCGCAGGCTGCCGTGCGGAACAAATCCATCCAGTCCGGACACAGAAATCGACCGCCCATTAAACGGCCCATTACCCGAGCGCTCCATCGAGCGCTGCGTAGATTTGGAGCATGGGGAACGCGCCATCACACATTATCAGGTGTTGGAGCAAAAAGGCAACTATAGTCTCGTATCGCTCCTTCTGGAGACCGGCCGGACTCACCAGATCCGCGTACATATGGCCCATCTGGGCTATCCGCTTGCAGGCGATTACCTGTATAATCCAGAATGCCGACGCGTTGCCACGCAGACCTTTTTCGAATTGCCAGCCGCGCAGATTTCAGGAAACCAGGGCGGGCAAACATCTCAAATGTCCATAAAAATTCCCTGCGTCAGCGTGCCTGCGGATATCAATGGAATTTCCCGCCAGGCGCTTCACGCCAGCCGATTGACGTTTTCTCATCCGATATCCGGTAAGCTCATGGAGTTCTCATCCCCGCTGCCGGCGGATATGCAGACATTCGGGTTTGGCTCTGTACGTGCTTCATAGCAACTATTTCGTTGTATTTTATGTTTCATTATTCTTTAATACGGCTGAAAAAATGTTTTATTCATACATTTTTTGCTTGCTTTTTTTGTCCTTTTCTTTATAATCATGGTAGAACATAATCCTGATGCGTTCCTGTTTTCAGAGAGGGAGGTCCTTCATGTATCGAAAAGCAATGGAAGAACTAATAAAATGGAAAGATAATCCCCGGAGGAAGCCTTTGATTATTGAGGGTGCCCGACAGGTCGGCAAGACCTGGCTGATGAAGGAATTCGGACGTACACAATATGAGAGCACTGTTTATATAAACTTCGATGCAAACAGCCAGATGCAGGAGTTATTTTCCCATGATATGGGCGTAAACCGTCTGCTTCTGGGACTCGAACTTTATTCCGGTCAAAAAATTAATTCTGAGACGACACTTCTGATTTTTGACGAGGTACAGGAAGTTCCGAAGGCCTTATCCAGCCTGAAGTATTTTCATGAAAATGCTCCACAATACCAGATTGTCTGCGCAGGCTCCCTTCTCGGAATTGCCTTACATGCCGGGCCTTCTTTTCCGGTTGGAAAAGTAAATTTTTTAAAGCTTTACCCACTCTCCTTTGAAGAATTTCTTATAGCGACGGGCAAAGAACGCTTCGCCGAACTGCTGGCTTCTCATGACTTCTCTATGATTACCACATTCCGTCAGAATTATGTTGATGCCCTGAAGTATTATTATTTTATCGGCGGAATGCCGGAGGCCGTAGCGAGCTTTGCCGGGCTTCAGGATTTCAATGAGGTTCGGGGCATACAGCAGAGAATCCTGGCCGCGTATGAACAGGATTTTTCAAAACATGCACCTAATGAAATTGTTCCCCGCATCCGCATGGTATGGAACAGCATTCCTTCCCAGCTCGCCAAAGAAAACCGCAAATTCGTGTATGGTCTGGTTCGGGAAGGCGGGCGTGCAAAAGATTTTGAAACAGCCATTCTCTGGCTCTCTGACTGTGGACTTGTGCACAAAATAAACCGCGTTACAAACGCAAAACTCCCGCTGAAGTTCTATGAAGATTTGAAGGCATTTAAACTCTTTTTTGTGGATGTTGGACTGCTTGGCTGTCTGGTCGGTCTCAAGTCCTCGACCCTGTTAAACGGAAATGCGCTTTTTACCGAGTTTAAAGGTGCGCTGACAGAACAGTATGTACTACAGCAGCTCACCACAATCTCGGATCTCAATATTTATTACTATACCAATGACCGCGGTTCCTGTGAGATTGACTTTCTGATAGATGACGGCGCACAAGTCGTTCCGGTAGAGGTGAAAGCCGAGGTAAACCTTCGCGCGAAGAGCCTGCGTACTTTTCGGGAAAAATATCATCCGTCGGTTTCCATCCGCACTGCAATGACAGATTATCGGCGGGAAGACTGGCTTTTGAATCTGCCATTATACGCAATTGGTGAAATTGCGTCTCTCTGCTCGGAGGAAGAAGCCGTTTCATAATTATTCAGTACAGTACCTCGCACCCGCTGCGAGATACTGTACAGTTACGCAGATTTTTCCCTTTTGAATGACTATGATAACAGTCCAATGATGTACAAAAAACTTCTTAACGGCCTGTCTGGCTAATCTCGTAGTTTTCGCTTTGATTGCCCTTTTGATTGCCCTCGGGATTTCCGAAAAAAAGAAGTCCCGCAAACCCTTGATTTAAGCGGGTTCCCGGGACTTGTTCGTAGCGGAAGGGAGACTTGAACTCTCGACACCACGGGTATGAACCGTGTGCTCTAGCCAGCTGAGCTATTCCGCCATATATTGCTCTCAGGCTTTTGCCGAGAACACAGACTATATCCGCAAATACAATCTGCTTTGTAATCTATGGGGCCTACAGGGCTCGAACCTGTGACCCTCTGCTTGTAAGGCAGATGCTCTCCCAGCTGAGCTAAGACCCCATATTCCGCGGCCATCTCTCTGACGACCGCTTTGCTATTATAATACGGTTCCTCTGTTTTAGTCAAGCACTTTTTTTAAAAATTTACAGCCCGGCCTTTGCGGCCTTTTCTCTCTTTCCTCTGTGATAACTCGGCCTTCCACTCGACCCGGTAGACCAGTCCGTGGATGACGAAACTCATCATAGCGCCGCACACGACATCGATAATGGAGTGCTGATCCAGCATGACGGTGGATGCGCAGATCAGGATCATGATGACAAAATGAATTGCGATCGTAAGCCGCCGATGCTTCAGATTGTCGAGGCTGCATACAGCCTGAAAAACCATGACCGTGTTCATCACGTGGACGGATGGACAGACGTTGGTCGGCGTGTCGATGGCGCGAAGCATAACGACGAGATTGTACAGCGCGCCTGTCTCATGCGGCTGCGATGCCAGCCGAAGGTTCAGTCCGGTCGGAAACACGTAGTAGATGACCAGGCAGATGGTCAGGCCGGAAAAAATCATCTGACAGAGCTTTTTGTAATCCTCCCATCCCCGTTTGTTAAACCAGAGGAATGTTCCTCCTATGTATGGGAACCAGAAGATATACGGAATGATAAAAATCTCGCAAAACGGAATCAGCTCATCCAGCTTACAGTGGATGATGTATTTCGGCACGATGTTTTCCTCCAACCAATGGAACACAGCAACATAAAACAGCAGATAGCAGACGGAAATCATCAGTGGATATCTGCGAAACCACGCCTTGATTTTTTGAATGCTCATATCTCGTCTCCTCACCCGGATTAACCGGAAGCAATCGGTCATAACTCTTCCTGTCGACAGTTCTTCCCGCCGACGCTTTTCTTGTAAGCGGTGCGTCCCATTGGCGGTGCGTTCTTTCCGTCGGCGCTTTTCCATTGACGGTTCTTCCCGTTGGCAGTGCGTCCCATCGGCGGCGCGTCCCATTGGCAGTGCGTCCTGCTTCACGGCCTGTAGGCCTGACTTATGGCAGGGACGCTTTCGCGTCCCCTATCATATCACCAATTCTCTTTTTTGTCACCAACCTTCCCTTTTTCTTAAGAAATTTGATGAAAAGTTTAAAAATTTTCTCCAAACAGCGTCACATTTAAAAATTTCAAACGTTAATATATTGGAAGGTATCATCGTCCAGCGTATGAAACTGCTTCAGCCGCCGGCGCGCCGTGTTCGGATCAGCGGAAAAATACAGAAACAGCATTCTCCGATCGACCAGATCCCAGTAGTGGATTCCGACGTAGGAAGGATAGCTGCTCCACCAGTAGTCCTCCAGGCGCCCCACGTATCCGCGTCTGAGCGGAATTTTGTGGATTTCGCGGCTAAAGCTGGCGATCTCGGTGAGCGTGTTCAGTTTGCGCTTCTGCTCGATCAGCTCCTGCGCAGGTTTCTGACGCGTTTTCGATCCGGATGCGCGTTTCAGCTGCTTCCGGATCGCCTGCTGCAGCGACCGCGCTACCTCCGAGATTCGATTCGCGCCTATAATAAAATATGCGGAATCATCCGTGATGCAGAACGCGAAAAGCAGCCATCCATCCCTCTGGTGCAGCTCGCTGATGACATCGAGCAAATGCTTTTTGACTCTCTCATCAGCGAAAACGCAGTGACTTCCTTCCAGTGTGTAATAATAAACCTTTTTCTCTGACAGTAGATGCGACATACTCGTTCCTCCTTTTTTGGAGAGCTGAGTTTTTTTACTCCCCCATCAGGGAGGCTACCACATCCACATTGTTTTTTCAACATCATTTTACTTTATGAGGCGATTCGTGTCCGGTCACCGTTCGCTCTGGGCGGTGTGCGCTCTTTTTACCCGATTCCTAAAAATCTGACACACGCAATCTGAGCTGTTTATGCACATAAAAAGCGCACCAGGTTATCCTGCTCCCCGATGCGCTCCTCTTATAAACCAGTCGAAGCGGTGTAGGTAATGTCTCCGAATTCCGCGCTGTATTCATTGATGCGCTCCATGATTGCGTCTGCATCTGAGCCGGTCGCCACCGTCGGGCGGTAATCGTTGGAACCCGACATCGAAGAAAGGGTGCATGGGATAATCTCGATGGCGTCGTCGTCCGCAGCACCGTCCTGTGTAATGGTGAAGGTCTGCCGGAAGATCATGGTATCCTTGTCGCTCGGATTGGAATTGCCGCCGAAGCAGAAATTGCCAAGACTGTACACAATGTATTTGCCATTGTATTTCTCGATCCCCTGAAGCACATGGGGATGATGCCCGACTACAAGGTCCGCGCCGCAATCGATGGCGGTGTGTGCCAAAGACTGCTGTGTCTCATCCGGTGTATTCTCCTTTTCCGAACCCCAGTGGAAGGCAACGATGATCAGCTCTGCGCCCTCGGACTGAGCCTCCGCAATGGTCTCGCGCACCTGGGATTCGCACTCCAGACCGGTTGCCAGTTCATAGATGCCAATGAACGCAACCTTTACTCCGGAGATCTGCTGATAAGCAATGGTATCTCCTGTGCAATAATCGATGCCTGCCTCGGTCAGATTTTCCTTTGTGTCCTCCAGACCTTCCGAGCCATAATCACCGCTGTGGTTGTTTGCCAGCGTCACCACCTCAATGGAGCCGTCCTGAAGAATATCCGTATAGGACGGGTCGCCCTTAAATGCATATTCTTTTTCCACTGCAGTGGCCGCGTCCGTCAGCGGGCCTTCCAGGTTCGCAAATGTCGCGTCGTCATTCGCAAGAACGTCACGCACATTCTGGAAAAAATACGTCGCGCCGTACAGCGAATAATAGGTATCAAAGCTGACCGATGTCAGCATTCCGGAATACGTTCCCAGCGTACAGTCACCGATGGCGCTGATGGTCACCGTCTGTTCTGATGCGACTGTGACCGGACAGGCCGCCACATCCAGCCCATCCGCGCTCGCGCTGACGATTGCGGTGCCCTCCGCCACGGCGGTCACCAGACCGGAGCTGCTGACCGTAACTACATTCTCGTCAGAGCTGTCATACGCTATCGTATTTACCAGCGCACCGGATGGATTCACCTGCGCCTGCAGGGATACGGTTTCGCCGGGGAACAGGGACAGCTCCGTCTCTTCAAATGCCAGAGACTCGGCGTCCTCCATGCTTGTTACAACCGGCGTGCTGTGATTGCCCGCCTGATCGCTTGCGTAGAAATAATAGGTTTTTCCTTCCTCCCAGGCAATCGGCTCGCTGTAGGCCTGGTATTCTGGAAGCTGCACCCAGTCGTCCTCTTCTGTTACTGCATACCAGATGGCCGCCACGCCCGAGCGGGAATCCTCCGCTGACAGTACAATCGTTTCATTTGTTTTTTCAACCGTCAGCGCCGGTTCTTCTTCATCCAGCATCGGTATCTCTATGGATGCGGTAAGCGTTCCCTCATCGGTTTCTACCGACGCCTGCAGCTGCTCATTTGCCGCGGATACAGTCACAATTCCGCTCTCATCCGGCGTATAAACCACACCGTCAATCGCGATTGTTGCAATCGAACCATGCTTTACGGAGAACCTCAGCTCCAGCTCCCAGGTATTACACCATGCTTCCGGCTGGTTTTCCACTAAAACAGTCAGACCGGCGTCTGCCGTGACATATCTCTGTTTTTCTCGCTGCTGCACAGTATGCCGGATCGCGGATATTCCCAGTGAAGCCAGCAAAATCACGATCACGAATACAGCGCACAGCACAGCCGTCTGCTTTTTCCCAAAGCCCTGCTCAAAAAAGCCGGACAAAGACTGCCAAATCCGGGCAGCCGCAGTTTGGATGCTCCGCGCAGCGGTTTTGTTTTTCTGTGCAGTCGCCTCCTGCACGGGCGGCTCGTCTTTCGCTGCAGTCGTATCCTGTGCGGATGACCCTTCTGCCGCTGCGGGTTCCTGCTGCGCGGACGACTCTTCTGCCGCTGCGGGGCCTTGCTGCGCGGGCGGCTCTTCTGCCGCTGCAGGGCCCTGCTGCGCGGACGACTCTTCCGCCGTCGTCCCTGACTCTGTCGGCTCGACCTTCGATTTCGTCCCACCCTGCGCTGCTATCACTTCTTGTTCCCTTGTTATAGACTCGTCTTGCGCTGCGGACTCCGCCTGCGTGGGCAGTTTATCTTTCGCTGCGGGGCCCTCCTGCGCGGTTGACTCGTCTTTCGCTGCAAATTCCACCTGCACAGGCAGCTCATCCTTCGCAGAGTGTGCGGCCTTTGCTGTCAGCTCGTCTTCTGCAGGGTTTACATCCTGCACGGTTGGTTTTTCCGCCTTTTTTTCATCGGATGATCCCGACTCCATATGCAGGCTGCGCAAAATCCGCCAGCCGACACTCTCAGCTTCCTCAGAGACCCCATTTGCTCCATAGCGTCTCCTGGTCTTGCCGGTCGGCGCTTTTTCAAGATCCGCAAGACGAACCCGCCCCATGGAGTGGATTTCCTCCATCTCGGATTCCTTCGTTGCGGATTTCTCCGTCCCGCTTTTCTTCGTCGCGGATTTTCCTGTCACAAGTTCGGATTCCTTCGTCGCGGATTTTCCTGTCACAAGTTCGGATTCCCTCGTTGCGGATTTCCCTGTCACAGTTTCGGTTTCCTTCGTCACGGAGTTTCCTGCCACGGATTTCCCCGCCACGGATTCCTCTTTCTCATATGTGTGAATATTTTTCTGAGCAACAGGTTCTTCCTGCCATTTCTCTGCGCGGTCTTCGCTCCGGGCAGCACGCCTGCGTCTGCGGGGTGATTCCTCTTCCTCCGGCTCTTCGCCCTCTGCACGGTTTTGCGTGCCGTTCTCCGAAGGTTCCAGCATCCTCTTCCGGGCGTCCAAAAGGCGCATTTTAAGAAAGCTGCCCGCCTCCTTGAGACGTTCAGCTGCCTCTCCCAGAACAGCTCTTACCTCTCCGAACTCCTCTTCCGGCTCCTCGTCGAGCATGCGCTCAAAGGCTTCGTCCTCTTTCGATTCGTATTCCCCGATCGTCCGCTTCTTCGATTCGCGCTCTGCGGCAGTCTGCTGCTCTTCGGTTCTGCGCGCTCCGGCAGTCCGCTGTCTTTCGGCTTCGCGTTCCACCGCTTCCTGCGCTTCTTCGGTCCTGCGCGCTCCGACCGTTCGCTGCCCTTCGGCTCCACGTTCCGCCGCATCCTGCTCTTCTTCGGTCCTGCGCTCTGCCGCAGCCTGCTGCCTTTCGGCTCTGCGTTCCGCCGCCCTGCGCTGCTTTCTGGCCTTCTGCTCCGCGGCCTTGCGCTGTTCCTCAGCTCTGCCCTCCGCGGCTTCGCGCTCTTCTTCCGCTTTGCGCTCCGCCGCCTTACGCTTCGTGTAAGCTTCCGGCTCCTCGCCGTTCTGGATTGCTTTTACTATTTCAAATAACTCGTCTACGCTGTCCGCCCGTATTTTCTTCTTCATTATCTTATCTAAAGTACTCTACACCCGACTCAAAGATTTTCAGGTCCTGTTCTCCGTAAATGTTGATCGCCACCGAATCGCCGCGGCGCTCTGCGTGCGCCATCTTGCCCAATACCCTTCCGTCCGGGCTGGTAATGCCCTCAATCGCGAAATAAGAACCATTGACGTTCCACATCTCATTGCCGGCATCTACGTTGCCATCGATGTCGCAATACTGCGTCGCTACCTGCCCGTTGGCAAAGAGCCGCTGCAGCCATTCCTTATTCGCCACAAAGCGGCCTTCTCCGTGAGAAGCCGGGTTCGTGTAGACACCGCCCA
Source organism: Lachnospiraceae bacterium (assembly GCA_021199475.1). Classification (GTDB taxonomy): domain Bacteria; phylum Bacillota; class Clostridia; order Lachnospirales; family Lachnospiraceae; genus Choladousia. The sequence continues at coordinate 7,556 of JAJQHZ010000078.1, read as the reverse complement.
GCTTCGCTTTCGCAAGCCACGGAGATTTGTTGCTGATGACTTTCGTATAGACCATCTTCGAAATATGACGGCCAATCGTATTGAATGTCAGGGTCGGCGAGGTTTCCATCTGTCCGGTGATTTCCCCGTTCGGCACGAGCCCCAGCTTGATCAGTGCCTGGAAGCCGTTGCAGATGCCGAGCGCCAGGCCGTCCCGCTCATCGAGAAGCCTGGTCACAGCTTCCTTCATCTTTGCATTCTGGAACGCGGTCGCGAAGAATTTCGCGGAGCCGTCCGGCTCGTCGCCCGCTGAGAAGCCGCCCGGGAACATGATGATCTGCGCCTGGTTGATCGCCTTTTCAAACGCTTCCACGGAGTCGCGGATGTCCTGCGCGCTGAGGTTGCGAAACCCCTGAACGTCTACCTCAGCGCCGGCGCGCTCGAATGCCCTTGTGCTGTCATATTCACAGTTCGTGCCGGCAAATACCGGAATGAAGACACGCGGCTTCGCGACCTTATTTTTGCATACATACAAGCTTCCTTCATTGAGTTTCCAGATGCCGCCCTCGCACAATTTCCCATTGGAGCTGTGACGCTCATCCGCAGATTCCTTTCCAGGTGCAAAATTCAGCGTTTTCTCCGCATGATCCTTCCTGCAATCTGGCGCATCCCCGCAGGCACCTGATTTCTCCGATATTATTTCCTTTCCAAAACAACAACCGGCCGGTCCATCCGATGGATTCCCGTCGATATCTAATCCGCCCCCGACAGTCGGGATGCCGGATTCAGTCTTAAACACCTTCTCCAGTGTACCCGTCCATGCCCGAAGGGCTTCATCAATTGAAAGCTTCACATCCCGATATTCAAAAATTCCATTGTCAATCACTTCACCGATTACCGTGTAGCTGATTGCCAATTTTCCTACAGCGCCGCCCAAATGCGAAGCATTTCTTTCATTGGCGGCGCGATCTGCCGCCGAGCTTAAGCGAGGGGACGTTTCCAGACAGCCATCCGGAACCTCTGCGACGATGTTTCCAAATCCGGCCGTGAACAGGTCGCGCTCGTCCACATTGTGCTCAATCCGGAAGCCAAGGCCATTGCCAAACGCCATTTTGGAAAGCGCCGCCGCCAGTCCGTTTCCATCCAGAGCATATGCAGAAATAATATTGCCCGCCTCGATATCCTGATGGAACTTCCGGTACTGCTCCAGCACCTGCTGATACTTCGGCAGCCCGTATTCATCCTTCTCGATCGATAGTAAAACCAGCTTGCTGCCCGCCCGCTTCAGTTCCGGTGTAATGATCGTCCGGTCGCTCGCCACATCGACCGCGAACGAAACAAGGGTCGGCGGAACGTCGATTTCATGATGTCCCTGATCCGCACTGTCCGCCGCCGGGTCATCCATGATCGTAAACGACCCCGACATACTGTCCTTGCCGCCGATGGCCGGAAGGCCATAGCCAAGCTGTGCATCATATGCGCCGAGCAGCGCTGCGAACGGCTGGCTCCAGCGCTTCGGATCCTCCGTCATGCGGCGGAAATACTCCTGGAAAGTAAACCGGATTTTGTCCGCCTCCCCGCCGTTTGCCACGATCCGCGCGATGGACTCGGTCACCGCGTAAACAGCTCCGTGATAGGGGCTCCAGCTTGACAGCTTCGGGTCAAAGCCATAGCTCATCATCGTCACAGCATCCGTCCTTCCATCCAGAACCGGGAGCTTTGCCACCATCGCCTGCGTCTCCGTCATCTGGTACTTTCCGCCATAAGGCATCAGCACCGAACCCGCGCCAATGGAGCTGTCAAACATCTCCACAAGCCCCTTCTGCGAGCAGCAGTTCAGATCCGCAAGTGTCGAAAGCCATTTCTCCCGCACATCCGGTACTTCTTTGCGCACAAAGTATGGATCCGATTCCGACGGCATCTCCACGGTCACGCCCGTCTCCTGATGCGCGCCGTTCGTATCCAGAAATGCCCTCGAAATATTTACAATCTCTTTTCCTCTCCAGAGCAGACAAAGCCTCGGCTCCTCCGTCACGACCGCCACCTCGGTGGACTCCAGATTCTCCTCGGCGGCATACTGCATAAATTCCGCCACATCCTTCGGGTCTACGACCACCGCCATACGCTCCTGGGATTCGGAAATCGCGATCTCCGTGCCGTCCAATCCCGCGTATTTCTTCGGCACCTTATCCAGCCAAATCCGCAGTCCCGGCGCCAACTCGCCAATCGCTACGGACACTCCGCCCGCGCCAAAATCATTGCACTTCTTGATCAGTCGGCTGACCTCCGGCCGCCGGAACAGCCTCTGCAGCTTCCGCTCCGTTGGCGCGTTGCCCTTCTGAACCTCCGCGCCGCAGACCTCGATAGAAGCCTCGGTATGAACCTTGGAGGAACCGGTCGCACCGCCGATGCCATCACGCCCGGTCCGGCCGCCGAGCAAAATAATGATATCGCCCGGGTCGGAATTCTCCCGGATGACCGCGCTTCTGGGCGCCGCCGCCATCACTGCGCCGATCTCCATCCGCTTCGCCACATAATTCGGATGATAAATCTCTTTCACATAGCCGGTCGCCAGACCGATCTGGTTGCCATAGGAGCTGTAGCCGTGCGCCGCCTCGCGCACCAGCTTCTTCTGCGGAAGCTTGCCCTTCAGCGTCTCAGACGCGGGCGCGGTCGGATCCGCCGCACCAGTCACACGCATCGCCTGGTATACATAAGTCCGCCCTGAGAGCGGGTCACGGATCGCGCCGCCTAAGCAGGTCGCCGCGCCGCCGAACGGCTCAATCTCCGTCGGGTGATTGTGCGTCTCATTTTTAAAATTCACCAGCCACTCTTCCGTGACCTTCTCCGTTTTCGCAGCGCCTGCATCCGCCGCAGTTTGACCAGAACCTGCCTCGCTCTCTTTGGAGGCATTCCCGGCAGCGACCAATACGCCTGCATCCGCCGTGTTCCGCTCTGCCGCGCCGGATTCTGCATTGATTAAATCAGATCCCTGCGCATTCTCACAGCTGACCTGGCGCTCCACCTCAACCGGCACCACAATGCTGCACGCGTTGATCTCATCGGAATCCTCCTGATCGTCCAGCTTCCCCTCTTTTTTCAGCTTGCGGGCCGCCAGTGTCGCCAGATCCATCAGGCAGGGGAACTTGTCCGCCCGGCCTGCAAAAATCTCCTCCCGATCCTTCCGATACTGCTCGTATGTTTTCTCAATCGGCGCCCGGTAATAGCCATCCTCAAAGGTCACGTCCTTCAGCTCCGTCGAAAATGTCGTATGACGGCAGTGATCCGACCAATAGGTATCGAGCACGCGAATCTCTGTCACCGTCGGATCCCGGTGCTCCTCCTTCGCAAAATAATTCTGGATATGCAGGAAATCACGGAACGTCATCGCCAGATTCAGCGAATCATACAATTCCTTCAGCGCATCCTCTTCCATTGAGCAAAAGCCTTCGAATGTCGCGATGTCCGCCTGCTCTTCAAACCTCGTCACCAGCGTCTCCGGCTTCTCAAATCCCGCCTCACGGGAATCCACCGGATTGATGCAGTGATTTTTGATCGCTTCCAGTTCCGTCTCGGAAAATTCGCCTGAAACGACATACACGGTCGCGGAGCGGATCACCGGCTCCTCTTCCTCATTTAAAAACCGCAGACACTGCTCAGCTGAATCCGCGCGCTGGTCAAACTGCCCTGACAGGTACTCGACTGCAAACGCCGTTTCTCCTTCGGCGAGCGGAAATTCTTCTTCATATAAATCATCCACCGGAGGCTCTGAAAATACCGTCCGGCACGCGGCCTGGTATACATCCTCCGAACAATTCTCTACATCATAGCGAATCAGGATCCGGACCTTCTGAAGTCCGCTCACGCCAAGATAGCTTCTGATCTCGTGCGCAAGCCCTTTTGCCGCAACCGCAAAGCTGTCCTTCTTCTCTACATACACTCTTCTTACTTTGCTCATTGTCTCCTCCTCACAGGGGTTTTCATTCCGTGAATCTGCTGAACCAGCTGGCTGACCATATTGTAATCCCATGTGCATTCTGCTTGCCTGTTTCGCAGATAGCACGATACAAAAAGCCTCGACGCAGCTCGCCAGCCGGCTGACCGCACGGTACAGCCCTGTGTATCCTACACAAGGAATTCCATGCGGGCTGATGAAAAGATAACGCTAACGCAGTTTACTATAACACACTTAACCCGACCTGACAAGATTCGCACCGTACTACTTTTTTCAGGAATTCATACTTTTTCGTCAGTGGCCGCGCAAGAGCGGCAGCCTCTCCCCGGACACGCTCGTGCTTACTTCTTCAAGAACTCATCATTTTTTTGACCGCCACCTTGCGCTTCGCGCTCCAGGCAGAATAATACGTCGCCGATCCTTTCTTATAATAAGTCCGAATCCTCACGTAATACGTCTTTCCCTTCTTTAATTTCGAAAGAACCTTCTGCACGCGCGCCGCGCCCTTCACCTTCACACTCTTCGTTTTGCCGGAAGCAAAGGTCTTGCTCGTCGAATACTGAATCTGGTAACCGGTCACCTTTGTGACCTTTTTCCATTTCACGGTCACCTTCTTCGAGGAGGTATTTTTCACGCTGGAAAGCGTCGGCCGGGTCAGCCGCACGATTTTTTTCGCGGTACAGCTGCTCGTTGTGCTGCCGGAATACGCGATCACGCGATAGGTATAGGTCTTCCGGTTCTTATTTTTTACAGACTTATCTGTATAGCTGACCGTTGAAGCATTCGCAATCGTCGCGATTTTCCTGTCGCTCCCCGACCCGTTTTTCCGATAAATGTAATAGCCGTCCGCGCCCGCAATCTCTTCCCATGTAACTGCAATGCCTGCCTTCTTATTGGTCAGACTGGTGATTACCGTATCCGCCAAAGCCCCCTGAATCTCAAAATTGACAACCGCCGTCCCTGTATACTCCCCGGCGCCGGTCACTGTGACGGAAGCGGTCCCCGCATTCCGGTTATCCGAGTAAATAACGGTATAATCCGCCCCCAGCGTCAGTGTTTCACCGCCGACCGTCACCGCAACCTCCGGCTTTTTCGCAGTCCCATCATAAATATAGCTTGTCTGGGAAAGCATAATCGAGCCGGTCGCGATATCCCCTTTATAAATCCGGAAGCTCCCGCCAAGGGTGCCGGTATAACTCCCCATCCCGGTCACCGTGACCGTCGCCGTCCCGATTTCTGTGTTGTTGCTGTATGCAATGTCTGAACTGTAATCCGTACCCGCGGTCAGAGTCGTGCTCCCATCCGTCACCGTGACAGACGGTGTTTTTGCCGTTCCATCATAAATAGATTCTGCAGGCGAAAAGGCAATCACACATCCCGCTATCGAATAGTAAATCGCCGCGGACGTCAGATACGTATTGGAATCACCAATCGCAATCGACTTCCAGGCCGTCTTCGAGCTCTGGTAGTAAACGGCTGCCAGATTTTTACAGGATGAAAATGCGTATGCTTCGATGCTGGTCACACTGGCCGGAAGTGTGATGGAAGTCAGCCCCGTGCAATAGAGAAATGCGCATTCTCCGATGGTCGTCACGCCGCTTCCAAGGCTCACCTGCGTCAGCCTGGTGCAGTCCGCGAAGGCATATTCCTCAATGCTGGTCACGCTGTCCGGAAGTGTGACCGACGCAAGCGACGAACAGCCGTAAAAAGCCGAATCGTAAATCGTCGTCACCCCGGATGGAACCGAATAGGACGAATCCGTCTTCCCAACCGGATAGCACATCAGGACGGTCTGCGCTTTGTTAAACAGCACGCCGTCCACGGAAGCATACGCCGCATTGCCGGACGCCACTGAAATCTCCGCCAGAGCGGTGCAGTCCGAGAACACATAATCCCCCATGGATATCAGACTGGCCGGGAGCATGACGGAAGTCAGACTCGTACAATACGTGAATGCACTGTCCTCAATCGTCGTCACGCCCTCCGGGATGGAGATCGAAGGCAGGCTCGTACAGCCCGCAAATGTCATCTCGCCGATGGTCGTCAGGTTTGACGACAGGTTCACGCTGGTCAGACTTGTACAATACATAAACGTATATACGTCCATTGACGTCACACTGTCTGGAATCGTAATCGACGGAAGCGATGTGCACTGATAAAAGGAACAGCCTCCGACGTAGGTCACCGTATTCGGAATCGTCACCGACGTCAGTGACGTACAATTCATAAACGCATAATCCCCAATCGAAGTCACGCCGCTCTCAATGACAATGGAAGTAATCTCCGAACAATAATTGTTCCACGGTGCGAACGACTCATCCTCCGCAGAATAATTCATCATATCCCCGCTGCCGCTGATCGTAAGCACTCCGTCCTCGCTCAGCTGCCAGTATACTCCAGAAGTATTCCCACTCGCACCGCAGGTGCCCGAATATCCCGTCGTACTCACGTCCTCCGAGGAGTCATCATCCGCAGTCGCATCGATTTCCTCCTCACCCGCAGAAGTCTCCGGTTCCTCTTCTTCTGAAGCGTCTGAGTCATCCGTCACCCCGTCATCACTGCCCTCCGCGTCAACTCCCATATCGGAATCCAGGTCATCCTCCGCATCGACCCCCATATTGCTGTCGATATCCTCGTCTGCATCAGCCTGCACAGCGATATTCGCGTCATCCGCTGTGTTGGCCTGCGATGCCGTATACGCCTCATCCGCCGCATTGGCCTGCGACGCGATGGCATCATCCGAAGTACCGGTCTGGGTCGCTGTCGCATCGTCATCCGATGAATCCGTCTGAGTCGCTGTCGCATCATCATCCGATGAATCCATCAGGGACGCGGCTTCGGTGACGTTCGATGAATCAGCCGATTGTGATGTCTCACTTACCATAGCTTCGCTCCCTGATGCCGCAGCCAGTTCTTCCGAATCCTCATCTTCCGAAACGGTCGAAAGCACACTCTCCCCATCAACCGATGCCGTCCCGCTGACCGCTTCACTGCATTGCACCGCTTCCGCCGGCGCCAGCACACACATAATTACTGCCAACATCATCGCCAATCGTCTTCTCATTGTCGAACCCTCCGTTTCGTATCCTACCTGCATTGCTCTCTGATGCAGGGTACAGTTCTCAAAAAATGCTGTTTTTCCTTATTTCGCATGTATCCGCTGCCATTCCCAGTCATTCCCGGACCGTTAATTTGCGCTATCTCGTCCTCATCATAACATAAAGCTTTAAGCGCAACAACACACAATCGAAATGTTTTCGTAACATTTTTAATACTCTTGCAGGAAAGGATCCATCCCATTTTTACCCTTGCTGTTGACTGTGACAATCTTCGTATTGCTTAACTTCCAGAACGTTACAAAGTCGCTGCTCGCCAGCCCGAAAATCACCACATTCGTCGTGGACTGTTTTTTCTTCCGAAGAGCAACGCGGGTTACACGTGCATCTTCACGTACATCTTATAGAGTCCTGACTCTCCCTGTAGCAACACTCCTGTAAAGCAAATGTACCATCCAGCCGCATAGCAGCCGGACGGTACAATCAGCAGAACCGTATATTCTCTATATTTATCCTGATTCCGTGAAGTTCAAAGAATTTAATCAACAGAAAAGCTGATAAATTCA
>JAJQHZ010000115.1 GCA_021199475.1 Lachnospiraceae bacterium | reverse complement strand
AAACAACAAACCACAATAGTTCTTAAACTTCATCCCCACCCCGTGAATAGTAACTTTTTTTTAATACTTAGCATTGAAAATGCCCGGGAAACATTGTATTTTTCGGGCATTTGTGTTAGGATAAGATATCCTTGGCAGGGGGATGCATTTTTTATGTGTTTGAACGTGAAAAAATTAACAAACAAACGAATTAGGCACCTTTTGTCACATGAATGATACAAGGATTGCGAGAGTGCGAAGCATGCAGCAATCCGCAGTATGTGTTCGAATCATGAGATAACACAGGGGCCAAAGGCCAAAACAGAGCGCCTGCGGTCCGATTCAAACTTTGTATCAAGTGGAAAAGGCATCGTAACGATATCATAACCGAATCGAAAGGAGATTAGCTATGCATCTGATTCAGGACGAGAATGGAAATCCGATTCCGCATGGGCACGAGCACGAACATATGCACACGCATACGTATGAACACTCGCACCCGCACACGCACGAGCATGGACATGAGGAGGAACATGACCATACGCATGGACAGGAAGAGAGCTGTCATGCGCAGGAACAGGACTGTGGACATGCTCACGCACATTGCGGTGCCTGCGAGGGTCATTCCCACGAGGAGCCGCAGGGCGATAAGATGGTCGCGCTTCTTGACTATATGCTGAAGCACAATGAGCATCATGCCGCTGAGCTTGACCAGGTGGCGGAGAAGTTCCGCGCGGATGGCAAGGGAGCGGCTGCCGAGCAGATCAAAAAGGCGGTGGATGAGTTCCAGAAGGGCAATCTTTATCTGAAGCTGGCACTCTCCATGGTACAGGATTCCTGATTTTCTGAATCCGTTTCAAAGCGAGTCGCTTTGGCTTGCCCGGGCGGACAATGTCTGATCAGCCAAAGGAGGTGATAAGCATGTGTCTGGCGACGGTTTACGCGAAAAATGAGCCTGACAGCGTGATTCTGGAATATGTCAGCAAGATCGAAGTGGATGGCAACCTCATCACGCTCACGGATGTCATGGGCGATACGAAGGTAGTAGAGGGAACCATTGCAATGGCGGATCTGACCGGAGGAAAGGTGCAGATCAATTGCGGGGATGCTGCGTAGAAGGCTGGATTCTGGCGCAGACAATGCATAAGGAGAACCTATGTCCGGGGATTTCTTTTGCACAGGATGGATGATAGAGAGGAAACGATAAGCATGGCGAATGTAATTGCGATTGCGGGGAAGGGCGGCGTAGGCAAGACCACATTGGGCGGGCTGCTGATCCAGACGATGTGTCAGATGGGGAAACGTCCGATTCTCGCGGTTGACGCAGACGCGAATTCAAATCTGAATGAAGTGCTTGGCGTAGAGGTAGAGATGACGCTCGGCGATGTCCGCGAGACGGTGCTTCACGATTCTGACAAGCTGAATAAAAGCATTCCCTCCGGCATGACAAAAGCAGACTACACGGAGATGATGCTCCAGCGCTGCCTGGCGGAGGACGACGATTTTGATCTGCTGGTGATGGGACGCTCTCAGGGGCAGGGCTGCTATTGCTATGTGAATGGCCTGCTGCAGGCGCAGCTGGCGAAGCTGGTTCCGAATTACAAATATGTAATCGTGGATAATGAAGCCGGAATGGAGCATATCAGCCGCGGCATTCTTCCGAAGGTAGACACGATGCTGCTGGTGAGCGACTGCTCCCGGAGAGGCGTGCAGGCGACAGAACGGATCGCGGAGCTCATTAAGGAGTGCAATCTGAAGCCGAGCCAGATTGGCCTGATTGTGAACCGGGCGCCGAATGGCCAGCTGAATGCCGGCACAAAAGAGGAGATCGAGAAGAGCGGTCTGACTCTTCTTGGCGTAGTCCCGCAGGATGAGCAGGTATACGAATATGACTGCGACGGAAAGCCGACTTCTTCGCTTCCGGAGGATTCTCCGGTCCGGCAGGCGCTTCTGGAGATTATGGAAAAAATCAATCTTGACGCGATGTAAAGAAATACTGCTGCAGCACTCTGAAAAGAAGTATCTGAATAAACAGATAGAGATGACAGTGTAATACAGAAGTCGCGGGTCGCAGCAACAGAAAAATACTCAATGTGATAGAAAATGACTCCGGTCATTTACTATAAAAGACAATTTATCTGGAGGTTATGTATGGGAGACTTTAAGTTGACAACAATTGAAGAGTTCGAAGCGGCAACGAACCGGCTCCTTGAGACAGGGGCAAAAGTGGGCGCGGACGCCTATCAGTTCCGTGTAAAGAACCAGACGCCGCACTGCAAGTTCGGTGAGCAGGGTGTCTGCTGCCGTATCTGCTCAATGGGACCGTGCCGGATTACACCGAAGGCACCGCGCGGAATCTGCGGATGCGACGCCCACGGTATCGTAGGACGGAATTTCCTTCGCTTCACCGCCGGCGGAGCTGCGACACACTCTGACCATGGCCGTGAGATCTGCCACACCCTGTATTGCTCGTCCCCGGATGGCAATTATAAAGTAAAGGATCCGGAGAAGCTGATCCGCATCGCTCATGAGTGGGGCGTAGAGACCGAAGGCAAGGATATCTATGATTTGGCGCATGAGATGGCAGTTCTGGCACTTGGTGAGTATGGTAAGGTATTTGGCTTCCAGAATTTCCTGAAGCGTGCACCGCAGCACACACAGGAGCTCTGGGAAAAAGCGGAGATTCAGCCGCGTGCGATTGACCGAGAGGTATCCTGCGCGATGCATATGACCCATATGGGATGTTCTTCCAAGCCGGAAGCGCTGATTCGTCAGTCACTCAGAGCAGGTCTGGCTGATGGCTGGGGCGGTTCCATGGCAGGCACGGAATTCTCTGACGTTTTGTTTGGTACGCCGAAGCCAGTCGACACCGAGGCGAACCTTGGCGTTATGGTGGAAGAGAATGTTAACATCGTTGTACATGGACATGACCCGTCGCTTTCTGAGATGATCTGCGAGTACGCGGATGATCCGGAGATGATCGCATATGCGAAGGAAATGGGCGCGAAAGGCATCACCGTATCCGGTGTCTGCTGTACATCGAATGAAGTGGCAATGCGCCGCGGGATCCCGATGGCCGGTAACTTCCTGCAGCAGGAGAATGTGGTTCTGACCGGTGCCTGTGAGGCGATTGTTGTAGACGTACAGTGCATTTTCCCGGCACTTGGGCCTCTGGCAAAATGCTTCCATACAAAATTCGTGACGACCTCTCCGATCGCGCAGATGCCGGAGAGTGATTATATCCGCTTCTCTCCGGAGAACGCTGGCGAGAATGCAAAAGCAATCGTTAAGATGGCGATTGAGAACTTCAAGAACCGCAAGCCGGAGCTGGTACATATTCCGAAAATGAAACAGAAAGCAACGGTCGGTTATTCTTTAGAGGCTATCAAGAAGACCCTGGATGGTGTTACCAACTCTCAGGTTGATGAGACTGGTACACTGAAGCCGCTGGTTGAGTGCATCAATTCCGGCGTTATCCGCGGCGCTGTCGCGATGGTCGGCTGCAACAACCCGAAGGTTCGTCCGGATACCGCACATATCGGGCTGATGAAGAAGCTGATTGAGAACGATATTATCGTTGTTGCTTCCGGCTGCTCCGCGCAGGCTGCGGCAAGAGCGGGTCTGATGGATAAGCGCGCAAAGGATCTCTGCGGCGCCGGTCTGAAGAGAGTCTGTGAGCTGGCAGACATTCCGCCGGTGCTTCACATGGGCTCCTGTGTAGACATCAGCCGTATGATGGTTCTGGTAGCAGATCTGGCGAAGGATTCCGGCTGGAATATTTCCCAGCTTCCGGTTGTCGGCTGCGCACCGGAGTGGATGTCCGAGAAAGCAGTATCCATCGGAAACTATGTCGTAGCGACCGGCCTGGATACGTTCCTGGGCGTTGACCCGTATGCGGCAGGTTCCTCTGAAGTAGAAGATTTGCTGCAGGGCGGGATCCGCGACTGGGTAGAGGCTTGCTACACGGTAGAGACGGATATTGAGAAGCTGGTCGATAAGATGATTGAGCGGATCGAAGAAAAGAGAACCGCACTGGGTATTTAAAAGAGGCGGAATTCATGAAAATTGCGATTACCGGAAAGGGCGGAGTGGGCAAAACAACGGTTGCCGCGACACTGGCGCGGCTCTATGCGGACGAGGGCCGCTCCGTTCTGGCCGCGGACGCAGACCCGGACGCCAATCTCGGCCTGGCACTCGGCTTTAACGAGGACGACCTGGACGAGATTGTTCCCATCACAAAGATGAGGAAGCTGGTAGAGGAGCGTACGGGTGCGGACGAGTTTAATAAAATCTTCAAGCTGAACCCGAAGGTCGATGACATTCCGGACAAATATGCGAAAAAGTGCAATGGTGTGAAGCTTCTGGTTCTCGGAACGGTCGAGACCGGCGGCAGCGGCTGTGTCTGCCCGGAGCATGTAATGCTGAAACGGATCATCAATCACCTGATGCTCCGTTCGGATGATGTCGTGATCCTTGACATGGAGGCCGGTCTGGAGCATCTGGGCCGCGGAACGACGAGCGGCATGGATGCGTTCATCGTTGTGATTGAGCCGGGCGCGCGAAGCGTCCAGACCTACCGGAATGTCAAACGCCTGGCGGATGACCTTGGAGTGAAGCAGGTCTTTGTCGTAGCCAACAAGGTGCGGGACGAGAAGGATGAGGAATTCATCCGGGCAAAGATTCCGGCGGAGGATCTGCTTGGAGTGATTCATTATAACACGGATGTGATTGACGCGGACCGGAACGGCTCTTCGCCGTATGACTACAGCCAGGGAGCGGTTTCGGAGATTCGTGCAATCAAAGAAAAGCTGGATGCATAAAATATGCCTCAATTTTTGCAATCGAGAGGAAATATGTCTGTAAATGTGTGAATTTTGGTTGCAAAATAAGAAAAATCTTGTTATAAATATAGATAACGACGGTTCGTTGTTTCCTATAGTGAGGTTTATCTTTAAGAAAAGAGGCGAGTGAAATGAGTGATTCTGCATTACCGAAACTCGAGGTGGCGGACATCATCCAGGCACTGGATGGGGTCTGCAATTCTAAGGTCGATACGACCGGCTCGACAAAGCCGCTGCTCGAATGCGTGACGTCCGGTGTACTCCGCGGCGCGGCGGTTTTGCTCGGAACAGATGGCTCAGAGGTGAGAGACACAGAAGCATATGTGGCTCTGATGAAAAAGCTGATTGCAAATGATATCGTCATTCTGGCAATTGGCTATCCGGTGTCCGTGGCTGCTGATGCCGGACTGTTGGATCCCAAGGCAAAGGATCTGTGCGGCGCCGGCCTGAAACGTGTCTGTGAGCTTGCGGAAATCCCACCGGTACTTCCGCTTGGAGGCCTGGAGAATGTGGGCAACGTTGTGACGATTGCCACCGCACTCTGCAATGATTCCGGTCTTACTGTGCCGCAGCTGCCGGTCGTCGGCTGTGATCCGGCCGGTGTGACCGCGCAGGCAGTGGAGCTTGGCAACACATTCGCGGGTCTTGGCGTGGATACGTTCATTGGCATTATGCCATATGAGGGAACGCTGGAGGATGTCATCGCGGCAAGCGGCCTGAAGGATGGCCCGGACGCGACACAGACGGTTTCGGCGGATCTTGATGAACTCACCGACGCGCTGATTGCGGATATTGAAAAGAAGCGCGCGGCGATTGGAATCTGATGATGGAGGAAAAAAACGTGACTTTATTTGATGTTATTTTTAAAGGAAATGACGCAGTTTATGGTCTGACTGAGAAAGCAATTGATGATGCGATCGCTCAGTATGGCGCTGACAAGGCGGTTGCATTTCCGGACACCGCTTACAGCCTTCCGTGCTACTACGGTGTGACCGGCACAAAGGTTGGAAATCTGGGAGAGCTGAAGACGGCGCTTGGCGTTGTAAAGTCTCTGATGACCAGAAATCCGAGATTGAACGATGCGTTCATGTCCGGTATCGCGACCGCTCTTTGCGCAGAGTTTATCGAAGTCCTGAAGTATGTAGACAACGCGGCTCCTTATTCTGAGCCGTGCTACGGTCATCTTGCTGACGCAGTGATCCGTGAGCTGGGTGTTCCGCTTGTTACCGGTGATATCCCGGGCGTAGCGGTTATCCTTGGCGCGGCACCGACCGCAGAAGAGGGCGTGGCTCTGGTAAAGAGCTATCAGGCACAGGGCATTCTCGTTACTCTGGTTGGCGGTATCATCGATCAGTGTGAGGAACTCGGCTATAAGACCGGCGCGAATGTGCGTGTCATTCCGCTTGGCAAGGATGTGACCGCAGTGATCCATGTAGTATCCGTAGCGGTCAGAGCAGCTTTGATCTTCGGCAACATCACACCGGGCGACTCGGCCGGACTGATGAAGTATACGATGGAGCGTGTTCCGGCATTTGTGAATGCGTTTGCACCTCTGGACGAAGTGATCGTAGCGGCTGGTGCCGGCGCGATTGCGCTTGGTTTCCCGGTTATCACAAATGAAGAGACCTTCCGCGTACCGAAGAGCCTGATCGTACAGCCGGATGTTTCCAAGTTCAACGCGACCTCTCTGGAAGCAAGAGATATTAAGATTAAGATTACCAACATTGACATTCCGGTAGCGTTCGCTTCTGCATTCGAGGGTGAGATTATCCGCCGCGGCGATATGCAGGTAGAATTCGACGGCTCCCGTGTGGACTGCTTCGAGCTGGTACACACCAAAGAGCTTTCTGAGGTGGAAGACCATAAGATTGAGGTCATTGGACCGGATATCGACGAGTTTGAAGTGGGCAGCAAGCACTCCATCGGCTACATAGTAGAGGTGGCAGGCAAGAGCATGCAGTCAGACTTCGAGCCAGTATTCGAGCGTAAGTTCCACTCCTATCTGAACTGTGTCGAGGGTATGATGCACACCGGACAGCGCGATATGATCCGTATCCGTATCAGCAAGGATACCTTCAATGCAGGCTTCCGTGTAAAGCACATCGGCGAAGTCCTTTATGCGAAGGTAAAGAGCGAGTTCGCGGCAGTTGTAGATAAGTGCCAGGTGAAGGTCATCACGGATCCGGAAATGTGTACCAAGCTTCGTCATGAGTTGGCGATTCCGATGTTTGACAAGCGCGATGAGCGTCTGACGACCCTGACGGATGAGGGCGTAGATGTTTATTATAGCTGCATTATGTGCCAGGCATTCTCCCCGAGCCACGTATGCGTGGTTACCCCGGAGCGTCTGGGCCTGTGCGGCGCGGTATCATGGCTGGATGCGAAAGCAACCAACGAGCTGGATCCGCAGGGACCGTGCCAGGTGATTACCAAAGAGAAAGTCATCGATGAGCGCATCGGCGAGTACGAGGATGTCAACGAGGCAGTGCGCAAGTTCTCACAGGGCGCGCTGGAGGACGTATCTCTGTACTCCATCATTGAGAAGCCGATGACGAGCTGCGGCTGCTTCGAGTGCATCTGCGGGATCGAGCCGCTTTCCAACGGCGTCTGCATCGCGAACCGTGAGTACGCGGGCATGACCCCGATCGGTATGACCTTCTCCGAGCTGGCATCCATGACCGGCGGCGGCGTTCAGACTCCGGGCTTCATGGGCCACGGCAAGCACTTCATTTCTTCCAAGAAGTTCATGAAGGCCGAAGGCGGTATCGCTCGTATCGTCTGGATGCCGAAGGATCTGAAGGATCAGGTAGCAGAGCGCCTGAACGAGAGTGCAAAAGAGCTTTATGGAATCGATAACTTTACGGACATGATTGCGGACGAGACCGTAGTTACCGAAGATCCGGAAGCACTGCTCGCGTTCCTGACCGAAAAAGGCCATCCGGCTCTGGAGATGGAACCAATGATGTAAAAAAGCCAGGAATGCGGCTATGCCGCATTCCTGGGAGATTCGCTTGCGAATCTCCCGAAAATCGTCTCGCGGGGAAATCTCGCTCGCGAGAATTTCCCCGTGAGACGATTTTGGCTTTTTTAACGAAGAAAAATGCCGAAGGCATTTTTCTGAGTCTAATGAATAAACCAGGTAGTGAGTCTCATCCAGCAAACTTATTCTTTTTATTTAAGCCAGATGGGACATATCTTTTTTGCGTTTATCGCGTAGACTCTATTTTCTAACTTTTTACGCAACACCACAAGGAGGATTAAAAGAAATGCCGTTTACTGCGAAATCAGGAAAATTCAATGCGAAAATTAACACCGTTGAAGTCGGTACCGGCGACAAGGCAATCAAGCTTGGCGGCGAGAATGTCTTCCCATTCTATACATTCGATGACGCGATTGAGAACGCACCGAAGGTAGGCATCGAGATCACGGACGGCGGTATGGAGAACGAGCCGGAGTGCGTACAGAATCTCTATGAGGGCTGCACGACGGTTGTTGATATGGCAAAGAAGGCCGTTACGTTTGACGGAGTTGATTTTCTGAGCATTCGTTTGGAGGGCGGAGATCCGAACGGAAAGAACAAATCTACGGAGGAACTGATCCAGATCGTCAAGGATGTAGCTGACGCTGTGGATGTTCCGCTTGTTGTTTGCGGCTGCAAGAACGTAGAGAAGGATGCTGAGCTGCTTGATAAGGCAGCGGCTGCGCTGGATGGCAAAAATGCCATGATTCTGGCGGCAAAGGAAGAGAACTACAAGACAATCGGTGCTTCCGCAGGACTTGCGTATAAGCAGATTGTCGGCGCGGAGTCCGCAGTAGATATCAACCTTGCAAAGCAGCTGAATGTATTGCTGACACAGCTTGGCGTAGATGCAAAGACCATTGTGATGAATGCCGGTACCGCGGCAGTCGGATATGGATTCGACTACGTGATTTCGACATTGGATCGTGTAAAAGCCGCAGCGCTGTCACAGGGTGACGCGACGCTGCAGATGCCGATTATTACTCCGGTCGCTTCTGAGACATGGACAGTAAAGGAATCCACCGCTTCGGAAGAGGATATGCCTGAATGGGGCAATCTGGAAGAGCGTGGGATTGACATGGAAGTGGAGACTGCCGCGGCAGTTCTCGCAGCAGGTTCGGACGCTGTGATTCTGAAACATCCGGAATCCGTCAGAACCATCAAAGCCATGATTTCAGAGCTGATCTAAACTGCTAAAACGACTGACGTCGCTTTCTTATATGGTAGAAATGTAGGAGGAATAATAAAATGGCATTAAAAGGCTTGGATATTTTTAAATTATCACCGAAGAAGAACTGCAAAGAGTGCGGCAGCCCGACCTGTATGGCATTCTCTATGAAGGTCGCACAGGGCGCGGTATCTCTGGACAAATGTCCGTATTTTTCAGAGGAGGCGAAGGCGTCCCTGAATGAGGCGACTGCACCGCCAATGAAGACCATCAAGGTTGGCACCGGCGACAAGGAGTATTCCCTTGGCGGTGAGACCGTTCTGTTCCGTCATGAGAAGACCTTTGTCAGCAGAACGCGTTACGCGGTAACGGTATGCAGCTGCATGGACGACGCGGCAATCGACGCGAAGCTCGCGGAGATTAAGTCCGTTGATTACGAGCGTATCGGCGAGCGTATGTTTACAGAAATGATCTATGTAAACTATGCACCGGCAGCCGGAAAAGAGAAATATCTTGAACTGGTGAAGAAGGCAGCAGGTCTTGACCGTGTCCTGATTCTCGGCTGCGAGGATCCGGAGGTGGCAGCGGAAGCGGTTGCTCTGGTAAAGGATCAGAAGCCGGTACTGAATGGCGCGAACGCATCCAATTATGAAGCGATGAGCAAGGTAGCGACCGACGCGGGCGTCACGCTTGGCGTACAGGGCGCAGATATCAATGAGCTCTATGATACTCTGGCTGCACTTGAGAAGCTGGGCAACAAGAACCTGATCTTCGACTGCGGTGTGAATTCCGTGAAGGAAGCCTATCAGATCGCAGTACAGTTCCGTAAAGCGGCCATCAAGGATGGCAACCGCACCTGCGGTTATCCGTCCATCGTTCGCCTGGATCGCCTGAGCGGCGGGGACAAGCATCTGCAGGCAGCGCTGCTTTCCCTGTTCACGATGAAGTATGGTTCCATCATCGTGCTGGATCAGATGACCTACGCGGAAGCGAACCCGGTCTATGGCCTGAGACAGAACCTGTTTACCGACCCGCAGAAGCCAATGAAGGTAGAGCCGGGCATCTATCCGCTGAACGGCGCGGACGAGAATTCCGTATGTCTGACGACGGTAGACTTCGCACTGACCTACTTCCTGGTATCCGGTGAGCTGGAGCGCTCCGGTGTTCCGTGCAACCTCATCATCAACGACGCAGGCGGACTTTCCGTACTGACCTCCTGGGCGGCAGGCAAGTTCTCAGCCGGAACGATCGCGAAGTTCTTTGCAGAGCAGGACATCGAGGGCAAGGTAAAATCCAGAAAGCTCGTCATCCCGGGCAAGGTAGCCGTTCTGAAGGGCGAGCTCGAGTCAAAGATTCCCGGATGGGAGATCATCATTGCACCGAGAGAGGCTGTACAGCTCGTGAAGTTTATGAAAGAGCTTTAATTCGCACTATATTAATGCAGATTGCCTGTGTTTCGGATTTTATTCGGGACACAGGTCTGACTGAAAACATTCGTAACTGATCATGATATCCGCCGGCGGCTGTTTTGCGCAGATTGATTTTTAGTGAAGATCGATTCATAACACGCAAAGCCCGGCCGGGGTATCCATATTTCATATGAATAAAGGAGAACCATCATGGCTAAATTTGTAACGATTGGTGAGAGACTTTCCACCACCGCTCCGGCTGTAAACAAGGCGTTTACCGAAAGAGATCCGGAGCCGATTCTCAAGAGAGCGAAACAGCAGCTGGACGCGGGTGCAGTTTACCTTGACGTAAACATCGGCCCGGCCGAGGCAGACGGCGAGGATCTGATGAAGTGGGCGGTTCAGCTCCTTCAGAGCAACTTTGACAATGTTCCGCTTGCACTGGATACTTCCAACAAGAAGGCGATCGAGGCTGGTATTTCTGTTTACAATCGCGCAAAAGGAAAGCCAATCGTAAACTCCGCGGATGCGTCCGGCAGAATTGAGAACATTGACCTTGCGGCGGCAAATGACGCGATCGTTATCGCTCTTTGCAATGGCGAAGGAATTGCGAAGGACAATGATGAGCGTATGGGCTATTGCCAGATGCTTCTGGAGAGAGGCATGGAGCTTGGTATGGAGCCGACGGATATGTGGTTTGACCCGCTGTTCCTGGTCGTAAAGGGCATGCAGGACAAGCAGATGGAGATTCTGGAATTCATCAAGATGCTCTCTGATATGGGCCTGAACTCCACCGGCGGACTTTCCAATAACTCCAACGGTATGCCGAAGCACATCCGTCCGATCATGGATTCCGCGCTGGTAGCAATGGCCATGATGCAGGGCCTTACCTCCGCAATCGTGAACCCGAACGACCTGCGCCTGATGGAGACAATCAAGTCCTGTGATGTCTTCAAGAGCAACACCCTGTACGCGGATTCTTATCTGGAGATCTGATATATAAAATAATGAGTACATCATATACCCGGGAAGTATACAACTGGTCATAGCTTTTATGGGAGAAGGGGAATCGTTTTCCCTATGTGCCCATTGGAAGCCTGACTGGCTGTGTACTTGTCCGGGTATCTTATATTTCGCTAACAGGAAACGAAGCATGCATTTCAATTAATGGATAATGGAGAGAAAGCGTATGTTCAAGGTTACTTTTAAGTTTGAAAATGGCAGCGAGACGGTTGGCTATGCGGTAGAGGGAGAGAGCCTTCTGGATGTGGCGAAAAAAATGAATGTCGCCATTGATGCGCCCTGTAATGGAAATGCGGCTTGCGGAAAATGCAGAGTAAAGCTTGTCGGCGGGGAGCTGGACACCAAAAAGACCAGCCATATCACCGACGAGGAGTTCGCGCAGGGGTGGAGGTTAGCCTGCGTGAGCAAAGTCAACGCGGATGTAGAGGTACTGGTACCGGACATTGCCTCGGCATATCGCGGCCGGATGAAGGTAGCGGACCTAAGTTCGGCGGAAGAGGTTCATATTTTTGAAAAAACAAAAAATGATATGGCAGAAGCGGGAATTCATTTTGCAAATGACCTGGATGTCGTCCGGGTGATGATGGACGAACCGTCTCTGGATGATACGATGCCGGATAATGAGCGGCTCATCTGGGCAATTGAAAATACCTGTGATGTTTCAAATGTAAAGCTTCCGTTTGCTGTTCTGCGGAAGCTCTCGGAAGTCCTGCGGGCGGGCAGCTTCGAAGTAAAATGTGTCATTCGAAGAGCCGGGAAAGGCCCGAATGCGGATATGGTATCGGACGGCGGGTCTGCCTGCGGCTGTGATAAAATTGAGGTGCTTGACATTCTTCCTGCCACCGAAGAGGCGAAGGTCTGCGGACTGGCGGTCGACATCGGGACAACGACGGTGTCTGCTCTGATTATTGATATGCTGACCGGTGAAATTCTTGCAAAAGCGTCCTCCGGCAACGGACAGATCCGCTACGGCGCGGATGTCATCAACCGCATCATTGAGCAGCAGAAGGACGGCGGGCGCGCGAAGCTGCAGAAGGCCATTATCGAGGAGACACTGAATCCGCTGATTCATCAGATGTGCGGCTCCATCGGAATCCTTCCGCAGAGCATTTACCGCGCGGCAATCGCGGGCAACACGACGATGAACCACCTGCTGCTGGGCGTGGATGCCGATCCGGTGCGGATGGAGCCATTTATTCCGACCTTTTTTGAGACAAATTCGGTATATGCGCATGATCTTGGGCTGGATCTTTATCCACATGCCCGCATCATCATTTCCCCGAACATCGGCAGCTATGTGGGCGGCGATATCACGGCCGGAACGCTTTCGAGCACCATCTGGAACAAGGAAGAGATGTCCCTGTTTATCGACCTGGGCACAAACGGTGAGCTGGTATTTGGCAACTCGGACTTTATGATGAGCTGTGCCTGCTCCGCGGGCCCCGCGTTCGAGGGCGGCGACATCAGCTGTGGGATGCGCGCGACGGACGGAGCGATTGAAGCCTGTGTCATCGATAAGGACACGATGGAGCCGACCTTCACGATTGTCGGCGACGAAGGGCAGAAGCCAGTAGGCCTGTGCGGTTCCGGCATCATTGACGTCATCAGTGAGCTGTACCGCTGCGGGATCATCAGTCCGAAGGGAAAATTCATCCGCGAGGGTGCGCGTGTCCGCCATGATAAATATGGCATGGGCAGCTTTGTCCTGGAATACAAAGAAAACGCGGCATCTGTGAAGGACATTGAGATCACAGAGGTCGATATCGACAGCTTTATCCGCGCGAAGGGAGCGATTTTCTCCGCTATCCGCGTGATGCTGCAGTCGCTGGATTTTGACGTGTCCATGATTGATCACGTATACGTGGCGGGCGGGATCGGTAGCGGCATCAATATGCGCAATGCGGTGTCCATCGGCATGTTCCCGGATATTGAGATGGAGAAATTCACCTACATCGGCAATTCCTCCCTGTCCGGCGCATACGCAATCCTCCTCTCGAACGAGGCGGAGGCGAAGGTATCCGAGGTCGCACACAATATGACCTATCTGGAGCTCAGCAATGAGCCGACCTACATGGATGAATTTGTGGCGAGCTGCTTCCTCCCGCACACCGATGCTGGGCTGTTTCCATCGGTTACGCTAAAGTAAATCCGTCATCCATGAATCCGGTGCGTTTTGACTTTTGTCCGGCGCGTCGGGAGATGGCGACCAGGGAAAGCTTTTGTCGGGTAATTTTCTTTAAATGGAATGTTTTCCTTGAAAATTGTGACTCAAAGAGCTAAAATAAACAGGAAATTGGCTGCTGAACGTTTCTGGCTTTTGGCAGCGCTTCTGGGGCGGCATTCAGGCGGTACGGCCGGCCGCTTCAATACTAACAAGGAGGTGAGCGTTTGGAGGACTACACGAAATACAGGCTGAAGGGCAGCGACGAGCTGGCGACGTATTTATCCGGTACGGACAACCTGTTCGTGATTGCCTGCAACAAGTGCTTCAAAGAGTTCGCGACCGTGGAGGAGCCGGATCTGGCGGAGTTTGAAAAACTGGCTGCCGACCAGGGCAAGACCATCACGGGAAGCACGAGGGTTGACTTTTTGTGCAACAAAACGCAGACACAGAGAAAGCTGTGTGATGAGATCCCGGAGGGCACGGAAGCCATTTTTGTGGTCTCCTGCGGACTTGGTGTGCAGACGATCGCGGATCTGGCGCTGGAGGTCGGTGCGGATGGAACGAGCATCCCGGTTTACGCAGCGGCAGACTCGCTGAATTATACCGGCCATCACGGCATGGCGCTGACAGAAAAACGCTGCGATGCGTGCGCACAGTGCTATCTGAATATCACCGGCGGCATCTGCCCGATCGTGGACTGCTCAAAGAGTCTGGTGAATGGCCAGTGCGGCGGTGCGAAGAACGGAAAATGCGAGGTAGACCCGAATAAGGACTGCGCGTGGGAGAAAATTTACCGCAGGCTGGAAAAGCAGGGGCGTCTGGAAGAGTTCCTGAATCAGCCGGTGCAGCTTCGCGATTATTCGAAGACAAACTTCAAATTTGTAAATGATTATGTCAAATCCATCCGCGAAAAGCGTCTGGATGGATATTATGGCGGGGTTCATCCGCTTGAACGCAAGGAAGCGACTGAGCATCTCGCTCTGCAGACCTTCC
This sequence comes from Lachnospiraceae bacterium, assembly GCA_021199475.1. Taxonomy (GTDB): domain Bacteria; phylum Bacillota; class Clostridia; order Lachnospirales; family Lachnospiraceae; genus Choladousia. The sequence goes on along the minus strand of JAJQHZ010000115.1, from coordinate 12,694 downwards.
CGGAGCCGGAGGTAGTAGCGATTCAGCTCTCCATGCATGCCGGTGCGCCGGCGAACCCGGTCGTGGCGGTCGGAGACCATGTGAACGTTGGCCAGAAGATTGGGGAATCGGCCGGATTTATCAGTAGTCCGGTGCATGCGAGTGTCAGCGGTACCGTGATTGCGATTGAGGACCGCGGCCATGCGACAAGAGGAACCTGCCCGGCTGTGGTGATCCAGTCTGACGGGAAAAATACGCTGGATCCGTCCGTACAGCCGCACAAGTCCCTGGATGAGCTGACGCCGGATGAGATTATCGATATTGTTCGTGAGGCCGGGATTGTCGGCATGGGCGGCGCAGGATTCCCGACATCGGTGAAGCTAAAGCCTGCGAAGCCGGTTGATACGATTCTGCTGAACGGCTGTGAGTGCGAGCCGCTTCTGACTGCGGATCATCGGGTGATGCTGGAATACGCGGATGATGTGATTTTCGGACTTCGCGCGATTGTCAAAACGGTAGGAGCCGAAAAGGGTCTGATTGTCATTGAGGACAACAAGGCAGACGCGATTGAGCTGATGAAGGAAAAAACAGCGGCCTATGAGAATCTGGATGTGGTGGTCGCAAAGACCAAATACCCGCAGGGCGCTGAGAAGATGCTGATCAAGCGTGTCATGAAACGCCAGGTGCCGAGCGGCGGACTTCCGGCGGATGTCGGCTGCGTGGTGAGCAACATCAGCACAACGAAGGCGATATCCGATGCGATCCAGAAGGGCATGCCGCTGATCGAGCGTGTTGTGACCGTGACTGGCGAGCGCCTGAAGAATCCGGGCAATTTTATCGTCAGGATCGGAACGAACACGAAGGATCTGATCGATTACTGCGGCGGCGTTGTCGGAAAGCCGAATTACGCGGCCGGAGAAACAAAGGGCTCGTCGGATGCGGCGGATGCCGGATGCGAGATTACATATAAGGCGGGCGGCCCGATGATGGGCTTTGTCCTTTCGGACTTGAATGTGCCGATTATGAAGGGTTCAAACGGAATCATCGCTGTCGATACGGATCATTCGGCGGAACAGCCGTGTATCAAGTGCGGCCGCTGCATGGATGTCTGTCCGATGGAGCTCTCTCCGCTGTATTTCGCGAAATATGCGGACGAGGAGAACTGGCAGGGAATGAAGGATCAGCATGTTATGGACTGCGTTGAGTGCCGCAGCTGCGAGTACATCTGCTCCTCAAAGATTCCGCTGGTAACGAAGATCAAGGCCGGAAAAACTGCAGTAAGGGGGATGAAGTGATATGTTGATTACCGAATTGAAATCAAAAGAAACCATTCTCTCCCTGACTGAGGGGAAAAAGGTATTTATTATCAACTGCCATGGCTGCCGGGAGGTCTATTTCCCGCTGGAGGAGGCCGCAGCGCTTCAGGAAGAGATGATCGCGGCCGGTCAGGTGACCGGGATTGTCACGACCGACTATATCTGCAATCGGGAGAATCTCGAGGTGCGTCTGAACGGACACCGGGAGGAAATCGATGCGGCGGATCTGGTACTGGTATTCTCCTGCGGCGTTGGTGTACAGACAGTCGCAGCGTTCCTGGATGGGAAAACGGTCTGCGCAGCCTGCGATACCAGCCGGCTTCCGGGCTTCCAGGGCGTCACACCGCTGGAATATGACTGCGGACAGTGCGGCGAGTGCTACCTCAATCTGACCGGCGGCATCTGTCCGATCACGGCCTGCTCGAAGAGCCTGGTCAACGGACAGTGCGGCGGTGCAAAAAATGGAAAATGCGAAGTGGATCCCAATATGGATTGCGGCTGGGAGCGCATCTACCGGCGGCTGGAGAAGATCGGCCGTCTGGACGCGATGAAATGCCCGACCCAGATCCGCAATTTCGCGACTGATAAAGAAGTCTGATGCAAGATCTGCAGTACAGCAGGAAATCCCATATCGATTGATGCAAATGAAATGTGCCAGATTGTATTAGATAATAAAGCAAGACGAAGAATAAGGAGTGACATAAAATGAGAATCACAGAATTATTTGATCGCGGTGAATTTGTGGTCACCGCGGAGGTCGGTCCGCCAAAGGGATGTCACATCGAAAACGTGCTGGAGGAGGCAAAGACCTATTTAAGCGGCATTACGGCAGTCAACGTAACGGACAACCAGTCCTCTGTCATGCGTCTCGGCTCCCTGGCGACCTGCAAGGCGCTGAAGGATGAGGGACTGACCCCGATTTTCCAGATCACCTGCCGCGACCGGAACCGGATCGCGCTGCAGTCGGATCTGCTGAGCGCAGCGATGTTTGGCATTGAAAATGTGCTGCTTTTGACCGGAGATCATACGAAGCTTGGCGACCATCCGCAGGCAAAGCCGGTCTTCGACCTGGATTCCGTTTCCCTGATCCATACGGCAAAGCTGCTCGAAGAGGGTGTCGATCTTGGCGGAAACAAGCTGGTCGGCGAGCCGCCGAAATTCGCGAAGGGCGCGGTCGTATCCCCGTGCAGCGATTCCGTGGACGCACAGCTCGCGAAGATGGAGCGCAAGGTAGCCGAGGGCGCGGATTATTTCCAGACCCAGGCGGTCTATGAGCCGGAGAAATTTATTAAATTCATGGAAAAAGCAAAACAGTTCGGCAAGCCGGTACAGCTCGGCATCGTGATCCCGAAGTCGGCCGGCATGGCGAAGTACATGAACGACAACGTGGCAGGCATCCATGTGCCGCAGGAGATGCTCGATGAGCTCCGCGCGGACAAGGAGAAGACCAAGGCCGGCATCACCGGCATCGAGATCGCGGCCCGCATCATCAAAGAGTGCAGACCGTACTGCCAGGGCGTACATATCATGGCAATGGGCTGGGAATCCAAGGTACCGTCCCTGCTTGCGCAGGCCGGGATCTGCTAGAACTTTTCCTGAAGATATTGTTGCAAAGGGAAAGGGAACGAACTGTTTCGTTCCCTTTTTTCTTAGAGGAGAAATAATGGATTTAAGACTATGCTATATCAAGGAATCATACCGGGTTGATTTTTAAAGGAACTTGGCATATTGAGCTGACAGGAAGGAAAAGAACGATCATGGAAGTAACTTATGACAAAGACAACAAGGAGCGCGTGCCGTTTGAACATTATTTTGCGGAATATCAGAACGCGGATCCGCAGGAGATCAGCGCCCGCACCGGGATTCTGTATAACAGCGGGGATGGTTATTTTCAGGTGAAATTCCTGGGAGAGGAGTATCGTGTCGGATTCCCAGACTTTACGATTGCTCCGGCAGTATCAGATACCGGCTCGAACGATTCTCATTATTTTCCTCTTATGGAAATCAGCGCGGCGCGGACGCTTGTGATTCGTTTTTTGCTGGAGGGCTGCAAGGCAGAAAGTACCGGGAAATTTCTGACCTATCGCGAGGTGCCGTGGGGCGAGGTATACTACCGGCAGTTCAACGGTCGGTGCATGATGCGCCTGGCGTATTCGTATGGCAACCGTCTGGACGCGTTCCGCCAGTCGATGGAGACGCTGGGCGCGCAGGCAATCAAGGCCGGAGATGCAGGGTATGAAATCGAGGTGTTTGACGGATACTTCATTCGCTTCCAGCTCTGGGGCGGCGATGAGGAATTTCCGCCATCCTCGCAGATTCTGTTCAGCGACAACTTCGCGGCGGCTTTTCACGCGGAGGATCTCGTTGTTGCGTGTGATGTCATTATCAGTGCGATGAAGGCGGTTTAAGCAATGATAGGCCGACATTTTCCTTGACAATTCTTACAGGGGCAGATTATAATTTTTGCTGAGGTTTCAGGCTGTGTCATGACAGAATGATCGTTTCTGTTAATGATGCGGTTTGCGTTAAAACAAAGATCAAACAAGATTAAAAACGATGCAGGACATGAAAAGGAGGAAACTATGGGATTTTCAACAGTACCATGCAATGAATTCGTGGAGGTGCTTGCTTCGAAGGCACCGGTACCGGGCGGCGGCGGTGCGTCGGCTCTGGTGGGCGCAGTCGGTACGGCACTCGGCAATATGGTCGGCAGCCTGACGGTGGGCAAGAAGAAATATGCGGATGTCGAGGACGAGATGTGGGAGCTGAAAAAGAAGTGCGATCAGCTTCAGGCTGAGCTTCTGACCCTTGTAGAGAAGGATGCAGAGGTATTTGAGCCGCTCTCGAAGGCGTATGGCATGCCTCGTGCGACGGAGGAAGAGAAGGCGGAGAAAGCCCGCGTGATGGAGATCGTGCTCAAGGATGCCTGCTCCGTGCCGATGGAGATTATGGAGAAATGCTGCGAAGCGATTGAACTGATCAAGGAATTCGCGGCAAAGGGCTCCGCGCTGGCAATCAGTGATGCGGGCGTAGGCGCGGTATTCTGCAAGGCGGCGCTGCAGGGCGCGAGCCTGAACGTTTACATCAATACAAAGTCCATGAAGAACCGGGAGTATGCAGAGGAGCTGAATGCGAAGGCGGATGCGATGCTCGCAAAATACCCGGCGATGGCAGACGAGATCTACGAGAGCGTGCTTGCGCGGCTGAAGGCGTGAGGGATAAAGACCGCTTCAGAAGGACGGACGGCTGCACTTGCGGATCAAATGATTTGAAAAGCGGGTCCCTCCTTACCACAGATTGAGGGAGATTTTTTGTATGGAAGAGAAAACAAGAGGTGTGGGTTTTGCCAGGGTATTGGCCTTTCTGGGCATTTTCTGCCTGTCTCTGCTGCTGGCTCCGACCGGAAGGGCGCAGGCAGCTTCTACTAAGACCAGGGCCATCAAAGCATATAAAACATTTTTGAAAAAGGAACAGAAGGCGCAGGGCTCCGGTGCATCGGCAAAGGCGTTTTCGCTAGCCTATGTCGACGATAATTCTGTCCCGGAGCTCTACTATGATGGCACCCTGTATACCTACAGGGGCGGCAAGGTCGTCACCCTGCTGGAGCCGGTCGGCAGCGAAATGATCTCCGGCTATTATAAGAAAAAAGGAATCGTGACGGTTACATACGCCCATACGCAGCACGCGTATACCATCTATTACAAAATCAAAGGGAAAAAAGCGACGGAGGTATTGCGCTACCAATGGGATATTTCCTCTGAGAGCAATTGGACGCCCGTCGAAACATACCTTTATAAAAGCAATACGGTCACGGAAACGGTTTTCAATGCCAGACTGAAAAAGCTGGTCGGTTCAAAGAAGATAAAATACTTCAAGGATTCTGTGCACACGAATACCGCCTCAAACCGGAAGAAGTATCTGAAATAAAACTTCATCGGATTTAAGAGACAAACGGTTAGGATCCTACGGACTACTTATGGGAATTTCCGTAAAATCACAGGAAATGGCAGTAGTCGTTTCTTAAAAAACAAATATATCGGAGGTAAGTATCATGGCAAAGCAGTTATTAGGCAAAGAGGTAACAGAGGCTCTGAATGAGCGCATCAAGGCGAAGGTAGCAGAGGTCGAGGCGAAGGGCGTAAAGCCAACCCTCGGTATCATCCGCGTCGGCGAGAACGAGAGTGATCTCTCTTATGAGCGCGGCGCGACCAAGCGCTGTGAGACACTTGGCGTAGCCTGCGAGAAAATCCTGCTCCCGGCAGATGTTTCGCAGGACGAGCTCCTCAAGGTGATCGATGAAGTGAATAAAAACGACGCAATTCACGGCGTTCTTCTGTTCCGCCCGCTGCCGAAGCATCTGAACCAGAGCGTGATTGAGAATGCCCTCGACCCGGCAAAGGATGTCGACTGCATGACCGACGGCTCTATGTCTGGCGTATTCACAGGCAAGCCAATCGGCTATCCGCCATGCACCCCGCAGGCCTGCATGGAGATCCTGGATCATTATGGAATCGACTGCACCGGCAAAAAAGCAGTTGTGATCGGCAGAAGCCTTGTGGTCGGAAAGCCGGCGGCAATGATGCTGGTTAAGAAAAACGCGACCGTCACCATCTGCCACACCAGAACGGTGGATATGCCGTCCGTAGCGAGAGAGGCGGACATCATCATCGTAGCAGCAGGGCGCGCAGGCGTGGTTGGCGCTGAGTATGTGAAGCCGGGTCAGGTCATTATCGATGTCGGCATCAATGTCAATGCGGAAGGAAAGCTCTGCGGCGACGTGGATTACGCGGCGGTAGAGCCGATCGTCGATGCCATCACTCCGGTACCGGGCGGCGTTGGCAGCGTGACGACCTCCGTATTGGTGAGCCATGTCGTAGACGCGGCGGCGAAGAAAGTCGGACTGTAATCAATATTATACGGATGTTTGTGACATGTCCTGTATTACTGTATATACAGGACATGTCGGTTTTTATGCGCAGGGCTGCAGCGAGTTCGGACGGGAAGCAGGAGACAGATATGGCAGATAAAATCCGGAAAAAAATACGCTTCCACGGGCGGGTGCAGGGCGTGGGATTCCGCTATCACGCGATGTGGGCTGCGCGTCCGCTGGGACTGACCGGCTGGGTGAAAAATGAATGGGACGGAACCGTGAGCATGGAAGTGCAGGGCGACCGGGAGAGCATCAACCGGATGCTTGAACACCTGAACTCCGATGCTTACATCCGTATTGAGTGGATGGATACCAAAGAGATTCCTCTGGATGAAGAGGAGAGCGGGTTCCGGGTCCGGTGAATCGGGGACTATTAGCGCGGAGCGATTGGTTTATTACGTGCGCGTGTGCGTGGGCGCTAAACGAATTCGGATCAGGAGCATGAAAAAGGGAGAGTGAGAGTATGGATGTAAACGGACGCAATTACTTCAGACGGGTCTTCTATATCCTAAGCGTCATGATTCTTGCCGTGATGCTGGCTGTTTCTGCATCGGCGTCCGGATCGGACACCGACGGCCAGTCCAGTACCGCGCAGGAGGAGAGCGCCGCCTACACCGGCTGGAAAACGGTAGATGGCAAAAAATATTATTATAGAGAAGGCGTAAAGGTTACCGGCTGGCAGAAAATTTCGGGGAAGTATTATTATTTCAGCGCTTCCGGAAAGCTCCAGGTCAATAAAATTGCCGGTACTAAAAAGTCCGGGTACTACTATGTGGATGCAAACGGCGTGCGGGTGACAAGCGCCGCGATGAAGCGTGCCGTAGCGTTTGTGCTGGCCAATTCAGACGCTTCACAGACAAGACGGCAGCGCCTACGATCCTGTTATGAGGCGATGTGCAAATATCCCTACAAAACCTACACCTCCGTGACGCCAGACGCTTCCGTACTGGGCTCCTATGCTTCCACGGTTTTTAAATACAAACGTGGAGACTGCCATCGGTTCGCGGTGGCTCTGGTCTATGTAGCAAAAGCGCTGGGCTATGAGAGTCGTCTTGCGGAAAGCGTCGCAACGGGGCGGCATGCCCTGTGCGAGGTGAAAATCGGTTCATCCTGGCGCATTCTGGCAGTCGTCATTCAGAAGATGCTTCCGAACAGGGACCTCTTTCTGGTATCGCAGAAGAATTATCCCTATGCGTTCTCGCATGATATCCTTTATACCATCAAAGCAAAGAACGGCAAAATTACCTGGGATGTCAAGAACCTTGGATAGTCTGTTTTGGATTTTCAGCCCCGCTTCGGGGCTGTTTTTCTTTATTCCCGCGAAGCAACGAGCCAGATAAACGCGCTTGCACGGATATTTGACCAGGAAACGAAATCTTGATTCTGTACAGTAAAAATGCTCTGCATGAGGGTGACAAAACTGTGAAAAATTTTATAATTCGCGTCTAAATTTTCCTTGCACTATTTCTTTAAATGGAATACAATCAGAAGTAACTAATCCATTTCTCACCAGTACAAGGAGGAATCCAAATGAATATGAGAAAGAGAGTTACTGCGATGGCGATGTCGCTGGTGCTTGTCCTGACACAGGGTATCGGTACCGGGACAGTCGCTTTTGCATCAGAATCACAGACCGAAATGGCAGTGTCTGTAGAAGAGCAAGAGACGGCGGAGGCGGTTTCTGAGAGTACGGAGACAGAAGCGGAAGCGACAAATACTACCGCGGAAACGGTTTCGGACGAAGCAGGGGGGGTATCTTCTGACGTTACAGAAGAGACCACGGCGCCCGCAGCGGAAATGACCGAGGCAGCCGATACAGAAGCGGCGGCTGTAGAAGCGGAGGCGACTGCGGATGAAGATACGGATTCGAATGTCGCAGAAGGCACGGATGACGAGAACAGCGAATCCGAAGATTCAACGGACAACGCAGCCGATACGGATGCGGAAACGATAGCGGATGATGTAACTGCTGAGAATGAGACCGCTTCATCATATGATTCGGACATCATTCTGGAAATCGTTGATCTGGATGCGGAAGAATCCTCCGAACAGTCTGACGAGGCGGAGCTGCCGGATGAAGACGGCATCATGCTTGTGGAAGAAGATACGGAAGAAGAATTAGATGAGGAAACGGATTCGGAAGACTATAGCATCTGGTTTTCACAGGTCGGTGATGATGAAAATTCGCGTCAGGACGAATATGGCAATACCTGGAGCTATGTAGGCGAGAAGCTGACGCTGACGGTTGATACCGGTGAACTGGATGATGATACAGGGTTTGAGTAAGATCTGGACTTTGACATCGGCGGGTGGCCGGATGAAGAAGACAGTGACTGGACTTCTTATGAGCTGACAGAAGGATACAGTATTGATAGCGATTCTAATTCTATTACACTGGATGTAGATGCAATTGCAGCAGCTATTGAGTTAGAGGCAGACAATGGCGGATTTCATGTAAAGGCATACGCTGTAGATTCCGAGGATTATGAAATAGCTGAGGCGTATATCTGGATCAGCTACTGGAATCCATATTATGACTACCAGTTTCCATACGGCGACTGGAGTGCGCTCCCAGATTGGAATTACTGGATCAATAAAACATTCAACTGTTATGTGGAAGACGCGAATCATCCTTGGGGCGATAACGTTGATATTACCATCACAAGTGTTACCGTAGCAAACGCGGAGGATGAGACATCTGAAGAGACCGTCTGCGAACAGAATTCGGATAATACGGATGAGTACTACAATCTCCACACACTCTCCACCGGGCATGCGGTTGCAACCGTGACATACATCGATGTAAGCGAAGCTGCGGTAGAGGATAGCTTTGATATCTATGTAAGCGGAGATGTGTACAGCCTGGATATCAGCTCGAGCACGGAGAAGGATCACCTGCTGCCGGGAGCGAGCCTGGATCTGACTGCTTCCGTATGGCATGATGTTTACTATTACGATGAAGACAGCGAAGAGTATGTTTATAACGGATTTGAGGCGGAAGACATCTCTTTCGAGTGGAGCCTCGCAGATGAGAATGACAGAGAATATCTGATCATTGAGCAGGATGAGGACGATGCGGCTGTTCTACATGTGACGGCGGCTGACAATCTGGAAGAGGACTATGACGTCCAGGTTTATGTATCTGTTTGCGACATCAATGGAGATGAGATCGCATCCGGAGACTATTGGATTTATATCCGTCACGGCTATTATCAGCTGGTGTTGAATGATGTAAATACAGACCTCGAGGTTGGCGAGACGATGACTATCGTTCCAGAACTTCGTTTTTACAATCTGGATGCGGATTCGGAAGACGGCTATGATGTGATCGAAGATGCTCAGTACCGTTGGGATTGGGACGAGAACGCGGTGCGGATCACCGATGCAGGCGGCGAGGAACTGTATTATGATGATGACAGCAATGAACATACCTACGGTACTGCGGATTTCGCGCTGACGAAGCTGGAGAACTGGGGCACGGATCTGACTCTTCATGTGGAGACACCGAACGACAATGGTGACTATGAAGAAGTGACCGAGTACGGATTTTATCTGAATGGGCTTGATTATGGCATCGGCTATTCGTGGGCCGGTAATGATGAAGAGAACTGCCGTTTCAATGAAGATGGCAATACCTGGGGCTACACGGATGAGACTCTGGCGCTGACCTATGAATCCTATATATCCGATGAACTTGATGCCTATGAGATTCAGGTGGATGTCGGTGCATGGGAAGAGACAGACGAAACTGATGAGGAAGGCAACACCATTTACAACTGGAACTCATACAGACTTGATTCAGAAAGTGGAGTCAGCGTTGACAGTCAGAGCAGCACGATTTCGCTGGATATGACTGCGATCGCGGAGGCAGCGACGGGTGCGTCTGTGGAAGATGAAGACTTCGAATACGATGGATTTAATGTGCGTGTGGTGGTTGTGCCGACTGCTGAAGAGTTCAGTGATTATGAACTGAATGCGGCAGATATCTGGGTGGAATACCATATTCCGTATTATGACTATCAGGTTCCGTATGGCGACTGGAGCGCGCTGCCAGACTGGGATTACTGGATTAATAAAACATTCAATTGCTATGTGGAAGACGCGGAACATCCGTGGGGCGAAGATATTGAGATCACCATTTCAGATGTTACAGTAGCAAACGCGGAAGACGAGACATCTGACGAGTCCATCTGTGAGGAAAATTCCGATAATCATGAGGATGGCTATAATCTCCACACACTCGCTATGGGGAATGCAGTTGCCTTAGTGACCTACACCGATGTGAATGGAGACGAGGCGAACGATACTTTTGATATCTATGTAGGAGGAGATGTATACAGTCTGGATATCAGTTCCAGTACGGGTACCGATCAGATTCTGCCGGGAGCGGGTCTTGACCTGACTGCATCCGTATGGCATGACGTTTACCATTATGATGAAGACAGTGAAGAGTATGTTTATGAGGGATATGAAGAAGAAATTTCCTGCGTGTGGAGTCTGGCAGATGCAGAATCTTACGGAGATATTCTGACCATTACTTCAGATGAGAACGATTCAGCTGTTCTTCATGTGGCTACGGCTAACGATCTGGAAGACGATTACGATGTACAGATTTGTTTAACCGTCTATGACAGCAATGAGGATGAGATCGCATCCGGCGACTACTGGATTTATATCCGTCACGGCTATTATCAGCTGGTGCTGACGGAGGATGTAGATACGGACATCGAGGTTGGCGAGACAACGGCCGTTGTTCCAGAGCTGCGGCTTTACAGCTCGGATACGGATTCGGAAGACAGCTATGATGTTATCGAAGATGTTCAGTACCGTTGGGATTGGGACGAGAACGCGGTGCGGATCACCGATGCGGAAAGCAACATTCTGTCTTATGAGGAAGATGAAGATGGCAATAATTGTACCTATGGTTCCGCGAACTTCACTCTGACGAAGCTGGAGAACTGGGGCACGGATCTGACTCTTCATGTGGAGACACCGAACGACAATGGTGACTACGAAGAAGTGACCGAGTACGGATTTTGCCTGAACGAGTTGGGCTATGGTATCTGGTATGAGGATGTAGCCGATCAGGGACGCTTTGATGAATGGGGCAATACCTGGGGCTACACGGATGAAAATCTGACATTGACCTACGAGACTGACATTTCCGAGGATTATGATTCCTATGAAATTCAGGTGGATGTTGGCGAATGGGTTGAGACGAGCGAAACCGATGAGAATGGCGATATCATTTATGAATGGACATCCTATGGACTTAACTCAGAGTCTGGAGTCAGTTGTGAGGACAGTACGATTACTCTTGATATCACCGCGATTGCGGAGGCTGCAACAAAAGCGAAGGTGACGGACGAGGACTTCTCCTATGATGGATTTAATGTACGAGTGGCCGTTGTTCCTACAGCGGAAGAGTTCAGTGATTACGAGCTGAATGTTGCAGAGATCTGGATAGGATATTGTGAGCCGTATTATGACTATCAGCTTCCATACGGCGACTGGAGCGCTCTGCCGGACTGGGATTACTGGATTAATAAAACATTCAATTGCTATGTGGAAGACGCAGATCATCCGTGGGGCGAGGACATCGAGATCACGATTTCAGATGTAACAGTAGCAAACGCGAAAGACGAGGAATCTGAAGAGATCATCTGTGAGGAGAATTCCGATAATCACGAGGATGGCTATAATCTTCACACACTTTCCATGGGTCATGCGGTTGCCACAGTGACCTACAACGATGTGAATGAGGATCAGGTAACGGATACCTTCGACATTTATGTGGGCGGAGATGTGTACAGTCTGGACATCAGTTCGAGCACGGAGAAGGATCACCTGCTGCCGGGAGCGAGCCTGGATTTGACTGCGTCCGTATGGCATGATGTTTACTATTATGATGAAGACAGCGATGAGTATGTTTATGACGGATATGAAGAAGAAATTTCCTGCGTGTGGAGTCTTGCGGATGAAGATTCCTATGAAGATATTCTGACTATTACACAGGATACGGAGGATTCTGCTGTTCTTCATGTGACTGCGGCTGACAATCTGGAAGGCGATTACGATGTACAGATTTGTTTAACCGTCAATGACAACGATGAAAATGAGATCGCATCCGGCGACTACTGGATTTATATCCGAAACAACTATTATCAGCTGGTGCTGACGGAGGAGATAAATACAGACCTCGAGGTTGGCGAGACGACGACCGTTGTTCCGGAGCTGCGGCTTTACAGCTCGGATACGGATTCGGAAGACAGCTATGATGTTATCGAAGATGTTCAGTACCGTTGGGATTGGGACGAGAACGCGGTGCGGATCACCGATGCGGAAAGCAACATTCTGTCTTATGAGGAAGATGAAGATGGCAATAATTGTACCTATGGTTCCGCGAACTTCACTCTGACGAAGCTGGAGAACTGGGGCACGGATCTGACTCTTCATGTGGAGACACCGA
>JAJQHZ010000144.1 GCA_021199475.1 Lachnospiraceae bacterium | reverse complement strand
AATCTCTGTCGGTTATCGGGTGAAGTCTTTGCGAGGGACACAATTCCGCATATGGATTTCAGAGAGAGGACAGAGAATGTTTCATAAGGAAGATTTAAATGTCTGGATCCGGATTATTTCGCCATCATCCATGTAGATGATTACGATACTACGGTAATGTCAAAGAATACGGGGCATGTATGGTATATCCATAATGTGGAAACGCCCCCTCACATCCGGTCTCCGCTACCGCTTCGGTCGGTGCTAAACGCCTGCCACTGGCAGGCAGCACCGGAGGCAGGTCGCGTCAGCCATTTTGAAAACGCTCCGCGTTTGGCTGACGCTCCGGAATATCCGCTGCCGGGAAGCTGTGTAATATTTCACAAACATAAGGCTTCTCATCCCTATCATCAGCATGGACGGAGCAATACCCTGCGACAGGCGATAAGGAGCATCCGCAAGCATGACAGGTTTCAGATGAACGGCAGACGCGGCAGTGGAAAGAGACTACAGGCATAAGGAGCGGCGCTATCGGAAGAACCCGGTAGCGCTTTTTTGATGCACAGGGGCGCGTAAGGCGTATTGCGGCTTGCATCATACGCGTCTACGCTCCGCTTCGGTCGTTGCTAAACGTGTGCCACTGGCACACAGAAACCGCGCAGGCGAGCAGGAGTCGGCCGGCCGCTTCCTGCTCGATTGAAAACAAATAGATGTGAGAGTTTACTGTGTTTGTGCACAATAGTTTTGTTGAAATGCAACAAAACTATTTGAGAATCAACCCAAATCACCATCAAATCATAGGAAAACAAGTTGACGAAAGGAATCCATGTCTGGTATAGTGTAGGTTAGTGGCACGTTGAAATTTTTTAAGGAGACGGAAATATGAGCGAAGTGTATCAGGACAACTGGATTAATCTGGAAGAAGCCGCTGCATATATGGGTGTTACAAAAGATACAGTGCGAAACTGGATAAAGAAAACGGATATTCCGGCGCATAAGGTTGGAAAGCTGTGGAAATTTAAAAGGTCGGAGCTGGATGAATGGATAAAAAGCGGAAAGAGCGCAATCTGAGTCCGTTATATGGTTAATTTGGATTGAGAATGAGAGAAAAAGTATCGGAAATGTTGTATGGGGTGAATAACTGGAGGTGCCGCTGATGAAAATGTATGTTGGTGTTACTGATAAGAATTGGTTTGAGCTTTTAAAATCAGAGCAGTGTGATGAGGTAAATTTTTGGACACCGGGAGCCAGAAATTTCAAGGCATTGTAGCCGAATGAGTTGTTTTTGTTTAAACTTCATAAGCCGGACGATTATATAGTAGGTGGAGGATATTTTGTCCGCAGCACTGTGCTTCCAACATATTTAGCATGGGAAACCTTTGGAGTAAAGAACGGGACAAATTCATTAGCTGAGCTGAACAATAGAATTGCAAAATATAGAAGTAGAAATAATATTGCAGACGGGAATCCGCAAATTGGCTGCATCATCTTAACTGAGCCATTTTTCCTGGAAAGAAGTGAATGGATTCCGGCTCCTGAAAATTGGAATTGCAGCATTGTTCAAGGAAAGACATACACAACCGATGAACCAATTGGACAGCGAATGTATCAGGAAGTGACAAACAGATTATCAGCATATTATTCACTGCTTTCTGGGAAGCGATATTCTACTGGTTTAATGCAGCTGTATGCTTTGCTTTACATCGTCATCAACTATACTATGTAAATATAATAACATGATTTATGATGTACCGGAAATGATGATCAGGAAGGAGGCGATTAAACAGATGGCGGAGAGTCAGAATGTCGAGTGGAAAGAGTCCTGGCAGGACGATTATTTAAAATGGATTTGTGGTTATGCCAATGCGAGCGGGGGAACTTTATATATTGGCATAGATGATCGTGGAAACGTGAAGGGAATTAATAATGCGAAGAAATTGTTAGAAAAGATTCCGAATCAGGTGACTGACACGATGGGGATTATTGTTGATGTGAATTTATGCAATAAAGATGGGTTGGATTATCTTGAAATTGTTGTGGATAAATATCCGAAGATGATTAGCTTCCATGGAGTGTATTATTATCGTTCAGGAAGCACGATGCGCACAATTACAGGGAAAGAACTGGATCGGGCAATCCTTCGTGCTCAGGGCAGAACATGGGATGGCATGCCGGTTCCTAGGCTGAAGGTGGAGGATTTAAGCCAGAGTGCTATTGCGCTTTTCAAAAAGAAAGCAATCGGGAGGGGAAGAATCACAGAGGAGGAAACAAAGGTTTCAGACCAGGTGCTGATGGAAAACCTGCGCCTGTATGACGATGATGGATATTTGACGAGGGCTGCGGCGCTTGCGTTTTATCCGGATCCAGAACGGTGGTTTACCGGAGCTTATATTAAGATTGGTTTTTTTGGAGAATCAGATTCAGATTTGCTGTATCAGGATGAGATTCATGGACCTCTGATTGAGCAGATTGATAAGACGATGGATCTGATCTATACAAAATACATGAAGGCACTGATTACTTATCAGGGAATACAGCGTATAGAAAGGTTCTTCTTTCACCCAGATTCCTGCAGGGAAATTTTGCTTAATGCCGTTATCCACAAGGCATATGAGAGTTGTAATCCAATTCAGATCAGCATCTATGAGGATCATATGTATGTCTGGAATGAAGGGAAAATGCCGGAAGAATTAGATTCTACGGAAAAACTCTTTGAGAAGCATTCTTCCAAACCATACAATCCGAAGCTGGCAAATACCTTTTTCAAAAGCGGAATGATTGAGGCGTGGGGGCGCGGATTTGATAAGATCCGGAGAGGCTGTGAAGAGTATAGTGGTCCACTTCCGAAATATGAGTTTTCAGGCGGAGTCATGGTTTTGTGCAATGCCTGTGATTTGTATTTGCAGTTAATGCGAGAAAATGGCAGCAAAGGAACACAGGAAGAAGATGCGGAAAAACAGGAAAACATAGGAAGGTTATCAGAAAAGTTATCAGAAAAGTTATCAGAAAAGTTATCAGAAAAGTTATCAGAAAAGTTATCAGAAAAATTATCAGATAAGGAAATGGAACTTCTTAAACTGTTAGCGGAGGAACCCGCATGTACAACCAGTAACATTGCTGAAAAATTGGGTGTTAGCAGAGTTACCATTACGAAAAGGCTAAGAAATTTGAAAGATAAAGGTATTATAGTTCGTGTTGGCTCGGACAGGAAGGGATACTGGAAAATAATGGAGTAAACATCGTTTATCGAGTTTCAGATTCTGGAATATCAGGCCTAATAAATGAGTAAATGTCACAATAGATATCACAAAGAAAGTAACAATGGATGTCACAATGTAAGGAAAAAGCAGCGGCAAGATCGGAAAGTACCGATGACCGCTGCTTTTCTGATGGAGGATAAGATTTATGGGGATGAAGAAAACAATTCAGATTGACGGGAAAGATGTGGTGTTTAAGACCAGCGCGGCGATCCCGCGGATTTACCGATTGAAATTCCAGAGGGATATTTACAAGGACCTGCGGCTGCTGGAAAAGGCCGTGGGGGAGTCGGATGAGAAGGAGTCCGGGCTGGATGAGTTCAATACCTTTTCCATCTACCAGGTGCTGCCGGAGATCATCAAGCTGTGGGGGCTCAATATTCAGACTGAGGCAGAGTCTAAAAAAAACTTCGCAGAAGTGAGCGGGAGATGACAACCCCGCTCTTTCTTCTGCGATGCGTGCAGCTGGAGATCAGCATCCGGGATCTGGATCTGCTGAGTATCGGGATGGCGAATGATATGTATGTGGAGAGCGGGAATGATTCCTGTAAATATGCGAGGCTGGCGGATCAGAGGGATTTTGATTTATTTTAACTTCATAATCGGACAAATTTCCAGAATTTTCGGTTGCTTTGAATGGACTGTTCGGATATACTTTGAAGCAGCCGGATTCACCAGACCGGAAAAAGAAAGTTCTGGAGTAAAATGATGATTTTAAAAACAGAAAGACTGATTTTGAGATCCTGGAATATAGAAGATGCCGAGAGTTTATATGAGTATGCCAGCAATCCACAGGTGGGGCCGATTGCCGGATGGCCGCCGCACCATGATGTCCGGGAAAGCAGAGGCGTAATTGAAAATGTGCTCAATGGAGCAGAGTGTTATGCAGTCTGCCTGAAACAGGATAATAAGGCCATTGGAGCCATTGAACTGAAACTGAATGGTCATACTGATATGACGGATAAAGATGATGAATGTGAACTGGGATATTGGCTCGGAAGGTCATTCTGGGGAAACGGATATATGCCGGAAGCGGCAAAAGAAATAATCCGGCATGGATTTGAGGATCTTTCCATGTCTGTGATCTGGTGCGGCTATTATGATGGAAATGATAAATCAAAACGAGTGCAGGAAAAATGTGGGTTTACCTGGTATCGGACTA
The DNA here is from genome assembly GCA_021199475.1 of Lachnospiraceae bacterium. GTDB lineage: Bacteria > Bacillota > Clostridia > Lachnospirales > Lachnospiraceae > Choladousia. The sequence continues at coordinate 195 of JAJQHZ010000144.1, read as the reverse complement.
CGAATGATGTAGAAGTGCCGCTTATGAATGAAATCCGTGTGGGGCATACGAATATTCTTACGCGTGTACAATGGGAGAAATTGCAGGCGTGATTGTTTCATACATTGATAAATCGGAATCTGGTATACGAGGTGGTAGAAGCATGATCTTTAATTTATTCGGAAATTCAAATAATCCTGTTGTAATAATGCTTGC
>JAJQHZ010000160.1 GCA_021199475.1 Lachnospiraceae bacterium | reverse complement strand
TACAAGGGATTCCACCTCTTTTCTAATCTCAAAGTGTCGAAAACGGGATTATACCCCTGTTTGCCGGACATGGCAAGTACCAGTTTGTTTTTACTCTCAGCTATCATTCACGGGAATAAATAATAATCGGATAACCGGCGGTAATGGTGTTGTAGATCGTCTCCGCCGCGGCAAGCGGCAGATTGATACAGCCATGGCTTCCGTATGTCTCATAGCGATTGCCGCCGAACGTCGCACGCCAGGTGGCATCATGCAGTCCCTGCCCGTTGGCAAATGGCATCCAGTACGTCACATCCGTCTCATACCCGTAATACTCGCTGCTCAGCGTATACGGGCTCGCCTTATAAGCGATGGAAAACGCCCCCTGCAGGGTCTCCCGGTCTTCCGTCGGCTTGCCGCTGACAATATCCGTGCCGATGATCAGCGAATAATCCTTATACAGCCACAGGTACTGCTGATCCAGGCTCACCTCAATATAGCTGCCGGCCAGATCATCCGTGCCGTTCCGTGTCAGCCCTTCATTGCTGTAAACAGGCTCACTCTCAATCTGCGTGCCGCTCTGTAAATCCTCGCAGAGCTGCGCATACTCTCCATCCTGGTCAATCGTATAGCCATATTCATTGTTGCTGACCGTCACAGTATCGCCCGCAGTCGTTGTAAAATAGCGTTCAATGTACTTTGTATCATAGGCAGCCGCCAGTTCATCAATATAAGTCTGAATTTTGGAGGTGTCAAGCTCCACTCCTTCATCCGTAATCTCCAGCCAGGAGCAGATGGTATCCGAATCCAGCACAACCGTCTGCGAGCCGAAGGTGTAGACAACCGAAGTATTTTTATAATTTGCAAGGCTCTCATTCAGCTGATTCGCTTTTATGACCAGCTCCTCATCCGTCTCTGTCACAGACACGGTCTGGTAGGACCGGACATCAAGCCGAACCGTGACGGACTCCTGAATCGGGCTTTCTGCAAACGCCTCCTCCATCGCATCCGAAATCACCTGTTTCAGATTGTCCTCATCAATCACGTTTCCCTGCCAGCTGGAGCGAATCACAAACGCACCCGCATCGCTGTCATACTCCAGATACGCATCCTCCGACATCGTGCGGCTCAATTCCACTTCAAAATGTTCTGCCGAAATTGCCGCAGATAGCTTCTCCTCATCTGTCAGTATCGTATAGTCAATCGTGATGTCTCTTTTTTTCTCAATAAATCCCCGCTCGCCAAGCAGCTCGGACTGTACCTGCTCCAGCTCCTCGCGAAGTGCGCTGTCATCCAGAGAAAATCCCGCGGCCTCAAAGGTCGTGCGGTACAGCTCCTCCCCGTTTTCCCGGAAAATCAGCTCCGTCTCTTCAAAGGTTTTCTCAAGCTTCTGCGCGGCCTTCTCAATCGTCATGCCTGACACGTTCACCCCATAGATCGAAAGGCGGTGCGCCATCCGCGTCTGATCCAGAAAATAATCTCCCAGAAACAGACACACAAAAAGAAGCACAATTACCAGCGCTGCGGCCTGCTTTAAAAGGGTTCTCCTTCGCTTCGCTTCCAGTTCGGTCTTCTTCCGCTGATACTCCCGCTCTCTTCTGTAATATGTATTTCTGTCCTGGTCCATTTGCAACTACCTCTGTATCTGGGATATCCCTGAAAATCCAACATGCAGTGTATCAGAAAAATGTAAAGAATGTAGAACATAACTATTAAGAATTCTTTAACTTTACAAAAGAGCACCCTTCCGGATGCCCTCTGCCTCTTCTAAATTCCCGTAACCATTTCAAAACACGGTCTCAGGCGGCACAGCTGCGCAGCCACACCGGCGAGGACGCCTCTTTGCATACCATACGCGCCAGAACCAGAGACGTGCAGGCACACAACCGCGTAATCAGGCGGCAGTCATTCAACTCGGAATGCTCCATCTGACTCATATAATCCCTGTGCATCTGTTCGATCTTGGCAAACAGCTGCTCTGTCGTCTGTATACGCAGCGAGCGGACACGCTGCTCCTCGAACACCGCCCGCGCTTCCTCCGTACAGAGATACGCGCGCATCAGATACTTCATCCGGTTCTCATACAGGCAGTGGTCCTTGAGACTGCCCGGATAACAGGTATTATGCGGGAAAGTAAAGTAATCCGCCAGATAATGCATGACAATGCCAATATGTGTCCACACCGCGCCCCGGCTGGTATCATCATCGTTTGCCTCTGCTTCAATCTGACAAATCCGGTCTTTTATTTTTTCCCAGCTGGTATTAAATTCATGCGGTTCCGAAACCATCTTCGGGTTCAGATCCGGCTGAATCGACCCGAAGTAAAAGGCCTTCCAGCTGCGGTTCAGTTCCTCGCTCCCAAGCTGAGTCCGAAGATACGAGGCCAGAGCGATATGGGATTTTTTTCGCATGAAATTCTCCTTTCATCATCCATTTTGTAAAATGAATTTCTGGTGGTCCCCCTTCTTCCGAAAGCGCGAAGGATGAAAACCAGATTCATTCAAATGCATTGTACGCCACCGGCCTGTATCATGCAAGCACATAATTGTAAAAAACACGTCAAATGAGGCAGGGAATTGCTGACAAGACTGATTTCACGGCAAAAGCGGCCGGAACATCACATCCGCCTGTCAATCTCAGCGATATCGACCAGCGTCAGGCCATGAATGTTATTGTTCTCCAGGCTCGTGATCAGCGCGTTCGCGGTGTCGAGTGAGGTCAGGACATTTACCCCCGTCTCAATCGCGTTGCGCCGGATAAGAAATCCATCCTTTGAGTGTCCTACTCCCTGCGAGGGCGTGTCAATGACAAGGTCGATCTCATGCCCGAGGATCAGATCCAGGATATTCGGCGACTCCTGCTCTACCTTTCTGGTCATGCGCACCTGAATATCCGCCTCCATCAGCGCACGGGCCGTTCCCTTCGTCGCAAAAATATTGTAGCCGAGCGCCTCAAAGCGCTTTGCGATATCCACCACGTCCAGCTTGTCCGAATCGCGAACCGTAATAATCATGTTTTTGTATTTCGGAAGATTGATGCCGGCGCCAAGGAACGCCTTATAGAGCGCTTCATCAAAGGTAGCGGCAATGCCGAGACACTCTCCGGTCGATTTCATCTCCGGTCCAAGGCTGATGTCCGCGCCCTGGATTTTTTCAAAGGAAAATACCGGCATTTTGATCGCAAAATAATCTGCCTCCGGCTGCAGGCCCGGTTCAAACCCGAGCTCACGGATTGTCGCCCCAAGAATCACCCGTGTCGCGAGCGGCACGATCGGGATGCCGGTCACCTTGCTGATATACGGCACCGTCCGGCTGGAGCGCGGATTGACCTCGATCACATAGACCTCGTCATTGCTGACAATGAACTGTATATTGATCAGGCCAATAACGTGCAGGGAGCGCGCGAGCTTGCGCGTATAATCCTCAATGACGCGCTTGATCTTATTCGAGAGTGACTGCGCCGGGTAGACAGAGATGCTGTCCCCCGAATGAATGCCGGCGCGCTCGATATGCTCCATAATGCCAGGGATCAGAACATCCTCGCCATCGCACACCGCATCAACCTCGATTTCCTTCCCCACGAGGTATTTATCCACCAGAATCGGATGCTCCTGGGCGATCCGGTTGATCACACCAATGTACTGCTCCACATCCTCATCATTGATGGCAATCTGCATTCCCTGTCCGCCAAGCACATAGGAGGGACGCACCAGAACCGGATAACCGAGCTCATTCGCAGCCTTTTTGGCCTCTTCGGCCGTAAAGACGGTATGTCCTGCCGGGCGCGGAATGCTGCACTGCTCCAGAATCTCATCGAAGAGTTCGCGGTCCTCCGCCGCATCGACATTTTCCGCCGAGGTACCAAGGATCGGCACACCCATCTTCATCAGGGATTCCGTCAGCTTAATAGCGGTCTGTCCGCCGAACTGTACAACCGCGCCGTCCGGCTTCTCCAGGCGGACGACATTCTCCACATCCTCCGGGGTCAGCGGTTCAAAATACAGCTTGTCCGCAATGTCGAAATCGGTGCTGACCGTCTCCGGGTTGTTGTTGATAATAATGGTCTCATAGCCTTCTTTTTCAAACGCCCAGGTACAGTGTACCGAGCAGAAATCAAACTCAATGCCCTGGCCGATCCGGATCGGACCGGAGCCGAGGACCAGAACCTTCTTCTTCGGACAGGAAAGCGCCTCATCCCCGTACACGACCTCATTCTCACTGCCAAACACCGAATAATAGTATGGGGTCGTCGCCTCAAACTCCGCCGCGCAGGTGTCGACCATCTTATAGGCCGCCAGGATATCATTGTCCCACCGCAGCTGTTTGATTTCCTGCTCCGTCTTCCCGGTCAGACGCGCGATTACGTTATCCGGGAACTCAATGCGCTTCGCTTCCTTCAGAAGCTCCACGGTCAGCTCTTCCGTGCGCAGCCGCTCTTCCATTTCCGTCAGAATCGCCAGCTTATCAATGAACCAGATGTCAATCTTCGTGATTTCATGAATCGTTTCATAAGGAATCTTCCGGCGCAGCGCCTCCGCAATCACCCAGATGCGGCGGTCGTCCACAACGGAAAGCTGGCGCAGCAGCGCCTCCTCATCCAGATCGGAAAAGTCATACGAAAGCAGGCAGTCTACATGCTGTTCGAGTGAACGGATGGCCTTCATCAGGGCCCCCTCGAAATTATTACAGATGCTCATGACCTCACCGGTCGCTTTCATCTGCGTCGTCAGGCGCCGGCTCGCGCTGATGAACTTGTCAAACGGCAGACGCGGCATTTTCACAACGCAGTAATCAAGCATCGGCTCAAAGCTGGCATACGTTTTTCCGGTAATCGCATTTTTGATCTCATCCAGCGTATAGCCCAGAGCAATCTTTGCGGCCACCTTCGCGATCGGGTAGCCGGTCGCCTTCGAAGCCAGCGCAGAGGAACGGCTCACACGCGGATTCACCTCGATGACACAATACTCGAAGCTCTCCGGGTGCAGCGCAAACTGGACATTGCATCCGCCCGTGATCTTCAGCTCACTGATAATATTCAGCGCAGAGCTGCGCAGCATCTGATATTCCTTGTCACCGAGCGTCTGCGAAGGAGCTACCACAATACTGTCGCCGGTATGCACGCCGACCGGATCAATATTTTCCATGTTGCAGACCGTAATCACATTGCCCGCACTGTCGCGCATCACCTCATACTCGATTTCTTTCCAGCCCGCAATGCAGCGCTCCACCAGCACCTGGCCGACACGGCTTAGGCGAAGTCCGTTTTCCAGGATTTCCACCAGCTCCTCATAATTGTGCGCGATGCCGCCGCCGCTGCCGCCCAGTGTATAAGCCGGGCGCAGCACCACCGGATAACCAATGGTACGCGTGAAATCCACGCCCTCGGCAACCGATTCGACGACCTTCGAAGGTGCTACCGGCTCACCGATCTTCTCCATTGTATTTTTGAATTCCTGGCGGTCCTCCGCCTTTTTGATGGTCTCCGCTGTCGTCCCGATCAGGCGGACATGGTTCTTTTCCAGAAAACCGCGCTCCACCAGCTCCATCGCCAGGTTCAGGCCCGCCTGCCCGCCAAGCGTCGGAAGTACAGAATCCGGATGTTCCTTTAAAATCAGCTGCTCCACCACTTCCACAGTCAGCGGCTCAATATATACATGATCTGCGATATCCTTGTCCGTCATAATCGTCGCCGGGTTGGAATTCAGCAGAACGACCTCGATTCCCTCCTCGTGCAGGGCGCGGCATGCCTGTGTGCCCGCATAGTCAAACTCCGCCGCCTGCCCGATGACAATCGGTCCGGAGCCAATCACTAGTACCTTTTTAATCGACGGATTCTTTGGCATTACGCGCGCACCTCCTCTTTCTCGTCCATTGCAAATCCTGATTCACCCGACAGTTCAGAACAATTATTCATCGCTTGTCCCGATTCACCCGGTTCCGAACTATTTTTCATCGTCTGTCCCGATTCACCCGGTTCCGAACTATTTTTCATCATTCCCATAAACCGGTCAAACAGATAGCCGGAATCCAGCGGTCCCGGGCTTGCTTCCGGATGGAACTGAATCGTAAAAATATTCTTTCCGGTATACGCAAGTCCCTCGTTCGTCCCGTCATTGACATTTTCAAACGCAGGCGTCGCCACCGCCGGATCCATATGCTTTGCGTCCACCACATATCCATGGTTCTGGGAAGAAATGTAAACGCGCCCGGTCGCAAGGTCCCGCACCGGATGGTTGCCTCCCCTGTGTCCGTACTTCATCTTATAGGTATCCGCGCCATTTGCCAGCGCCATCAGCTGATGGCCCAGACAGATGGCAAAGATCGGAATCTCCGATGCGTACAGCTTTTTGATTTCCTCAATAATAGAGCCGCACTCCTTCGGATCGCCAGGTCCGTTCGAGAGCATAATACCATCCGGATGCGCCGCCAGAATCTCCGACGCCGGAGTCCAAGCCGGGTAGACCGTTACCTCGCAGCCCCTCTGATTCAGAGACCGCGCAATGTTCCGCTTTGTACCAAGGTCGAGCAGTGCCACCCTCGGTCCGTCCCCGTTCAGGACATAGCGTTCCCGGCAGGTAACCTTTTCAACGACGTTTCCAGTTGTATAAGCAGCGAGTTTTGGAAGGATTTCTTCTAACTGATAATGTTCATTTGTCGTGATGCAGCCATTCATGGTGCCTTTTTCACGAAGAATTTTTGTAAGAGCGCGGGTATCAATTCCTGCGATTCCGGGAATGTCATATTTCAAAAGAAAATTCTGAATCGTATCTTCTGAACGGAAATTACTCGGGATGCGCGAAAGCTCCCGGACAATAAATGCATCAGGCCACGGTCGATCGGATTCCATATCCTCATAACAGATGCCATAATTACCAATCAGCGGATAAGTCATCACCACCGCCTGTCCGGCATAGGATGGATCTGTCAGCACCTCCAGGTAGCCGGTCATTGATGTGTTAAATACAATCTCGCTCACAACCTCACGCGGTGAGCCGATACTGGTGCCGGTAAAAACCGAGCCATCCTCAAGTATCAGAAACGCTTTCATACGGTCGCCGCACTCCTTTCCTTTCTGTTTCCTATACGTAAATGACAAGACAAAGGCCTGCTCCTCTGCTTATCCCAATTCATTCAGCGAACCGGGACATTCTCCATTCCGGTTCGATTCGTAAATGAACAGACCTTTTGCCGTAAATCACTCGATTTTACCATATTCAGTTTCCTATTTCAACCATAAATTTTTATGACTGTACATCACTCCCGCCGCAGCGCCTCGATCGGATCAAGATTCGCAGCTTTCATCGAAGGCATCAGGCCGAAAATAATACCAATCAACATGGAAAACAACACCGCAATTGCGGATGCAGGTATGCTAATTGCAACCGCCACCCCGGATATTCGTTTGATAAGATAGGCCATCCCAATGCCTGCTCCCACACCAAGTATCCCGCCGATACTGGTCAGCACCACCGCTTCGGTCAGGAACTGGCCAAGTATCGCGCTCTTTTTCGCTCCGATTGCTTTCTTCAAACCGATCTCACTGGTACGTTCCGTGACAGACACCATCATAATATTCATTACGCCAATGCCGCCAACCAAAAGAGAAATGCTCGCAATCCAGATCAGCTGATTGTTCGTCGCGCTGCTTAAATCCTCCAGCTGTTTCGCCTGATCAAGCAGATTCTCCGCATCATATTTTACCTCCGTCTGACCGGACGAAATCATGGCGTTCAGGATGTCCTCCGCCTTTGATCCGGCGTTCTCCATATCATCCGTGCTGGTCGCTTTCACAATCACATTTTCCGGCTCATCGAAGCAGTAGACAATCGGCCAGCACGCTTTGGGAATAAACAGATAGCCGTAGGAATCCTCCGAATACGTGTAATAGTCCGAAACTGCGCTGATGGAACCAGTGTAGGTGCTTTCCTCATCCACCACTACGCCAATAATGGTAAACGGAACCCCGTTAATCTCAATTGTCTTTCCCACCGGATCCTCGTTTGGAAATGTGGTATCCGCCACTATACTGTCAATGATGGCCACAGTGTGGAAATTCGTATAATCGCTTTCGACAAATCCCCGTCCGGAACGGATGGTATACCCGGCAGTATCAAAATAGCTGGTATCAATTCCGCGAACGGTTGGATAGTTCAGCTCCGTGTTCTGATAATAGATACCATCTGCACTCTCCCGCTCTGAAAAGCAGGTCACATTCTCCACGGAATCCAGCGCCAGAATCTCCTCCCTGGCGGAATCCGTAACCTCCGGCACCCCGTAAGGAATACTGGAGGAAGAATAAATATAAAGATTGCTGCCGTTCTGCTTCAGCGTAATATCAACGGTATTGCTGCCGGAGCCGATCAACTGATTTTTAATCTCTTCATTCGTGCCCTTAATCGTCGACACAATCGCGATGATCGCCGCAATGCCGATAATGATGCCAAGCATTGTGAGAAATGACCTCATTTTGTGCGCCCATATACTCTGAAAGGACAATCTCAAATTTTCATACAAGCTCCGTTACCTCCATCCCAGATTCCTGCCGGAAAATGTCCGTCTTTTAGTCATAATCATACCACGATGCTTCGTCGAGAGAATCTACCAGATTCGTCTTCGCGCCTTCAAAAACATCGTCGCCATAAGGGAACGTGATCAGGTCCGAGGTGTCCAGGCCGTCCGTAATCTCAATGTAATAATCATAGTACGTCCTGCCAGTCGTAACATATTGTTTTTTCAGCGTCCCGTCCGATCCCTCAATGTACACATAGCTGCTGCCCGTACTGTCCGTCCGGACAAAATACGGTTCAACCCAAATGGTATCGGAGGAATTCACGTAAGCATCTGACAATGTCAGCTCACAGTAATCTTCCTCGATCCCCTCCGAATCATCAATCAGCGCATAGAACGTATAATACGAGCTGTTCGTGTTTCCCGAATAATAATCCCCGCTCGTATCCGGATACTCCGATATCTCTTTGATGACCGCAGAGAAGCTGTCTCCGGAATACGTTGTGCCGGACACAACATCCCCGACATTCACCGTCTCAAGAGCCAGCTCGCTGATCGCACTGATCACGTAAAGTCCCGTCGTATTGGTCACCTTCACAAAATATTCATCATCCGAGTTCCCATCCTCGTCGCCAATGCTGACCACCGTGCCATCCAGAGTACTCGTAACAACCTTCCCATCTACAACTCTCTGCGCCTGAGAGATATCCAGTTCATTCTGCCGGATATCCAGCTCCAGCTCCTTGATTTCATTTTCCAGCTCTTCAATCAGTTCTTTGAGTTCCTCTGCCGTCAGAGAATCGTCATCGTCATATCCGTAATAATCGTCATCCCAGTCAAACTCGCTCTCGGACTCATATTCGGTCTCTGTCTCCTCCTGCAAAAGCCCATACTCCGCCAGCAGTTCAAATAACGCATCCGCATTCCACACAAGCGCCATCTGAGCGGAGGACAAGGCCAGATAATCCGCATAAAGGGCAGACAGATCCGTCAAAAAGCTCTCCGACTCGGCATTCAGCTCCTGAATCCGCAGGATGATGTCATATGCCGCCAGATAATCCGCAATCGTTGGCTCCTCCGTACCGAGCAGCAGCTGCCAGGCGGTGCCCAGCTGATCATACGCCTCCTGCGCAGCCGTCAGCTCCTCGCGCGTCATGGTCTGCGCATCCAGGCTAAGGACCATGCTGCTCACATATGTCAGACACACCTGCTGATACAGGCTCTCGAGCTGTGCCTGAACCGAAGCGGAATCCGTCAGAGTGGCAAGATACGCAAGCACCTCATCACTTAGCCCATAGCTCTCCATCAAAGCTTCCGCTCCCGCAATATCTGCCTGCGCCACACCCAGATACATCTGGAAAAAGGCAATCACATTCTGATAGTCAGTGGCCGATGGGGAAGCGGTCTCAGAAAGCACACCCTCCGCCATCACAAGAAACGTGTTGACCCGCGAGGCCATATCCATATCCTCCGGCTCCTTCTCAGACTGCGACCCGGACGCATCTGTTTCTGAACTGCTCTGCGTCTCCGACTCCGTTCCAGACTCGCTCTGGGTCTCCGATTCCGTCTCTGATTCGGTCTCCGTCTCTCTCTGCGTCTCTGATTCGGTCTCCGTCTCACTTTCCGTTTCTTCTTCTGATGAGAGCAGCCCCTCTAATTCTTCGAGCTCCGTAAGAAGCGTGACCTGCTGCTTTGCACTGTCACTCAGGTCCTCATAAGCCTCCCGTGCCGCCTCCACGGCCGCTTTTAATGCTTCCGCAGCCTGAACTGCCTCGCTGATCAGGGAATCCACCACCTGAGCCTCCAGGCTTACGAGAACAGAGAGCTCCGTCACCTGCACCAACGCCTCACTGCTCAGATCCTCATAGACGGCCCTGGCCTCCTCTACGGCTTCCTCCAGCGCATCCCCTGTCTGGGAAGCTGCCTGAGCGATCAGCAAATCGACAAGCTTCGCATGATAGGTCTCCATCAGAGCCACGCACTCCTCCAGTGTCTTGATCTCATCCTCGGTGAGGGCATCTGCCACTTCGGATTTCAGTTCGTACACATTCGCTGTCACTGTCTCACCCAGTGTGTCCGTTATGGTTTCCTCCACCGGGTCATCCGCCAGATTATCCCGGTAAAAGGCAATCGCTCCCGGCACTGTGGAATCCTCCTCATCTCCAAGCAGCGACTCCTTAATCGCCTCAATATCCTCGTCCGTAAATTCCCCGGCTTCATCACAGTCATCAATATAGCTCTGCAATATCGTCATGAGTGCTTCAAAGCTGGTGACCGCACTGCGGTAGACCTCTTCCTCTGAAGGATCGCTAACCGCGGACTCCTCATCCGCGGAATCCAGTGCTGCTGAAGCCTCATCCGCAGAATCTGATGCTGCTGAAGCGGCGTTTTCCTGATCCGACGCAGCTACCTCCTCTACTCCCTCGATCGCAAGCCCGCCCTCCGATGTTCCTGCGGCTGAGCTGTCGGATCCGGAAGTGCTGTCATTCTCAGAAGACTCTCCTACGATCGCGTCGCCGGAATCATCCGCTGATGTGCCGGAACCAGATTCCGTCCCATCCGAAGCAGCCGCTGCGGCACCCGAATCCGTTCCCGCAGAATCCGATCCCGAACCATCGTCTGCAGGCGCCCCGGCCGCTGCTTTTGCATCGGCCGTATCAGACTCCGGGGCCGCTTCCGCGGAAGAAGAGGTCAGCACCGCGGAAGTCGACTCCAGCGCCGCCGTCGCGCTGGTACCCTGATATTCCGCCAGTTCCTTCTGCTTTCTCCGCAGCTGCAGCTCGTTCGACTGCAGTTCGATCTCCTGCGCCTCCAGCTCAATCTCCTGTTTTGTCATATCATAGGAAAACAGAGGAGTCCCTTCCGTCACCTCGTCACCCTCCGATACATAAATCGCATCAATCGTATACTCCGAATCCAGCTCCACCGTCTGAGATACCTGAGAGGTCACAGTTCCCTCCATCGTATCATCATAAGCGTAAAAGTAGGTTTCATTCATCCATTCATTATTCACATAGCTCACGGGAATCACGTCCACCGGCGATTTTCTGCCCGATATGGCATAATAGGCACCGTAGATGGCTCCCCCGACCAGACTGACCGTCACTGCCACACTGATGATCGCTGTCCTGATTTTCATCCGATCCTGCCTCCTTTGCTTCCGCCAATACCTGGTATCGGCCTGTTCCCCTTCTGGCTGTTATTATTCCTCAATCATATCTCTGTGCGCGGTCAGCTCCCCGTCAAAGATATCTACGATCCGTTTCGCGTGACCCGCTATGCTCCGGTCATGCGTAATCATGATCACGGTCACACCCTCTTCATTCAGCATCTGGAAAAGCTCCATGATCTGAAGGCCTGATTTGGAATCCAGTGCGCCGGTCGGCTCATCCGCCAAAAGAATCGCCGGATGGTTCACCATGGCCCGCGCGATCGCCACCCTCTGCTTCTGCCCGCCGGACAACTGCGTCGGCTTAAAGTTCACTCGCTCGGAAAGTCCCACCCGATCCAACGCTTCCATCGCCATCTGCCGCCTGGTCTTTTTGCGCACGCCCGCGTAAATCAGCGGCAAAGCTACATTATCCAACGCCGTCATACGCGGAAGCAGCTGGAAGTTCTGAAACACAAAACCAAGACTTTTCAGGCGCAGATCCGCAAGCTGCGCGTCATTCAGGCTCATGACATTCTGTCCGGAAAGCTCATAGCTCCCCGCGGACGGCCGGTCCAGACAGCCAATGATATTCATCAGTGTAGATTTCCCGGAACCGGAAGGGCCCATAACCGCCAGATATTCCCCCTTCTCCACTCTCAGAGATACATCCTTCAGAGCCGGCACCGTCAGCTTCCCCAGAATATAATCCTTATAAATATGTTCCAGTCTCAGTATCATATAATCCGTGCACCCTTCCGCAATCTGCTTCACACTCACATCTGATCGGAGCAATGTTCGCTGCTCCTTCGCGCAGCAAAACAGTCCTGACGAAAATCCATTTGCTTCCATTCCGCCTTCATACTCATCCGGCCAAATCCGTCAAGTCCTGCTTATGCCGCATTACGCATTATTCTTCATAGTAGTCTTCATCGTCCTCGTCATCGGCGTAGTAAATCTCGTCATCCTCATCGTCGGCGTAGTAGATCTCGTCGTCCTCATCATCGGCATAATAGATCTCATCATCCTCGTCATCATAATAGTCTTCATCGTCGTCATAGTAGTCTTCATCATCGTCGTAGTAATCTTCATCATCGTCATAGTAATCTTCATCATCGTCGTAGTAGTCCTCATCATCCAGATCATAGTACTCCTCATCATCCAGATCATAGTACTCCTCGTCATCATCATCCGAATACGAATCCGCACTGTCGCTGTCATCATAATTTGCGGCAATATCAAAGTAAAGCACCGGATCTCCTTCCGAAATCTTATCAGACGGGAACGCAATGTAATCCTCCCATTCCAGCCCGTCCAGAATCTCGTATTCTGCAAGCAGCTCGTCGTATTCGCCAAGTGTGATTACTCGCTTTTCAATTACGTTGGAGGTATTCGCAAGCCACACAAAATAGCTTCCATCCTCATCCTCATTGATATAAAACTCTTCCAGCCACAGACCGTCCTTCTCTTCCGTCTGCCCCGCATCCTCTTCCATATAAACGTGCTGTCCGAGCAGAAGCCCGTCTGAGTCATCCAGCTGGACATAGAACGAATAGGTGGACGAATCGGAAGAAGAATAGGAATAATAATAATCCGAATCCTCCTCATCCTGCTCGGTACTGATTTCCGTCACCGTCCCTGTCCAGGTCAGGGAGGAGTCCACGCGCGAGTAAACAACCATGGACATCCCCTCATAAATATTGCTGTAATTCAGTTCATTGATGGTACCCTTTACCCGGTAATCCCCCTCCGCAAGAATCGTTATGTAAACCGATTCGTCCGAGGAGGAATAATAGTCCGAAGTATCGTTCGTATCTGAAATTTTCTGAATCAGTCCGCCCATCTCTGCTGTCACGACCGCTTCATCAATAGACTCCTGAAGGCTTTCGTTCTCCAGTTCCTTCGACTGAATCTCGTACTCATCCTGCTTGATGGAATTCTCCATCGACATAATCTCCAGGGAAGCTTCTGTTTTCTCATCCTCATCCGTATAGCTGGCCAGCTGCTTCTCGTACGTAGCAATCTGCGATTCATAGGACTCGATGTCCATCTGCAGCCGTTCAATCTCAATCTCATTCTGCGCAATGCTGTCTTCATCTTCCTGCGTATCGTAGGAAAACAGCTTCTGTCCTTCCTTAACGATATCGCCCACTTCCACATAGCACTCATCCACGGTACGCTCGGAATCAAGCTTGACCTCCAGAGTCGCCTGCGCCTCAACCTCGCCGGAGTACCGGTTCAATACACCGGAGCCGGTGCTGTAGCCCATGATGGAAGCAACCGTCTCCACATACACCGCATCGTCACTGGACGAAGAGACACGCTCCCCCGATGTCGACGAGCTTCCCGAAAAATAATAATAAGCGCCATATCCCCCGCCGCCAAGCAGAGCCAGCACCAACAGTACAACAATTACCTTCTTCATAAACAGTCTTCCCCTCAAGCTGGATAAATTCTGTTATCACTATACCACATCCAACGACAAAAGTAATTCAATTTTTCTTAAAACTTCCTGAACTTTGAAATGAATTGAAAAAAGAGGAAGGTTTCGCAAAAGCCCCCGCACTGCGAAACTCTTCCTCTTTCCTTTCCCTTTTTGCAAAACAGCCCCCGCAGTAATCCTTTTATCCGTTACGGAAATCCCTATAACTCTCCAGTTGGATAAACCAATCAGGCACGGGAACGGCTTATCCGATTAACGGATATTTATCCGTGAGCGACTTTACCAGCGTTTTTGCCTTTTCTACACATCCCGGCTCTTCCTTCAGCATCGATGCAATTGCTTCCGCAATGATGTCCATATCCGCCTCATTCATCCCGCGCGAGGTCACCGCCGGTGTTCCAAGGCGCACGCCGCTCGTCACAAACGCAGACTGCGGATCATTCGGGATTGTATTTTTATTACAGGTAATATTAACAGAGTCCAGCAGATGCTCTACTTCCTTTCCAGTCTTGCCTACACTGGTCAGATCCACCAGCATCAGGTGATTATCCGTGCCGCCCGAAACAATGCGGACGCCGCGGTTCATCAGCCCCGCACACAGAGCCTTCGCATTCTTCACCACATTCTCCTGATAAGTGCGGAACTCCGGCTGAAGCGCTTCCTTAAAGCAAACCGCCTTTGCCGCGATCACATGCATCAGCGGACCCCCCTGCGTGCCTGGGAAAATCGCTTTGTTGAAATTCACCTTCTTTGCAAATTCCGCATCGGAGAGAATCAGTCCGCCGCGCGGTCCGCGCAGTGTTTTGTGCGTGGTCGTCGTAGTCACATGCGCATAAGGGATCGGGCTCGGATGCTGTCCGGCCGCCACCAGTCCGGCAATGTGCGCGATGTCCACCATCAGATATGCGCCTACCTCGTCCGCAATCTCACGAAAACGTTTGAAGTCAATCGTGCGCGCATAAGCACTCGCTCCCGCAACAATCAGCTTCGGTCGGCATTCAAGCGCAATCCGGCGCACCTCATCATAGTCAATAAAGCCCTCGTCATTCACCCCGTATGGCGTAACGTCAAAATACGCACCCGAGAAGTTAGCCGGACTTCCGTGTGACAAATGTCCACCCTGTGACAGATTCATGCCCATCACCCTGTCTCCAGGCTTGAGCAGTGCAAAAAACACGGCCATATTTGCCTGGGCTCCCGAATGAGGCTGAACATTCGCATACGTGCATCCAAACAGCTCCATCGCACGGTTTCTGGCCAGCTCTTCTACTACATCCACGCACTCGCAGCCGCCATAATACCGTTTTCCCGGATAGCCCTCTGCATATTTGTTGGTCAGAGGACTGCCCATCGCCGCCATCACGGCTTTTGAAACCCAGTTTTCAGAGGCAATCAGCTCAATATGGCTGTTCTGTCTTTCCTGTTCAGCAACAATGGCGTCCGCAATCTCGCCATCCACACGCCGTACTTCATCAAGTGAATACATAATCCTTCTCTCCTGTTCATCTGATGTTTGTTTCTTGATCAGGAAGCAACCTGAGTCGTTTCCTTTTTTGTGTCAACCGCAAGGCTGCCTGGCAGTCATTCCTTATGCGGGTCCATGCATCGAATCATTGTAAACGACAATCCAGATGTTCTGTTTTCCGTTCGCTATCATTTGACACACAAGGAGTATCATACTTGTCATTGAGCTAAAAGTCAAGAGTGTTCGCATACTTTTTTCATTTGTCCGCCAGAGACGGAATAGCAAAAGGGAGAGATGTAACAAAAAGTTCAACGAATGCGATTTATCACGAAGCAACGTCGGTTTTTCTGTGACACCCGTTCTGAAATAATACGTGTTTTTCGTCGATTTTTGTCAAAAATAATTTGAGTGGAAATAAATTTGAAAAGTAGTATTTGACAAATCCATTCATTTCGTGTAAAATCTCATTAACCAAGGTACTTATTATTGGAGTTGGATATGAAGACTATTATCATCATTTACATTGTTCTGATTAATCTGATTGGATTCATTCTGATGGGAATGGATAAGCTCCGTGCCCGGCGCAAAAGATGGCGAATCCCCGAGCGGACCTTGTTTATCATTGCACTGCTGTTTGGAAGCATTGGTATTTTCACAGGTATGTATCTTTTCCGCCATAAAACAAGAAAGCTCCGATTCTCCATCGGTATCCCTGCGATTATGGTGGTGCAGCTTCTCCTTGTCACGCTGCTCTATCTGTGGAATAAGCAGGAAATGGAGCGCCCATCGCAGGCTGTCCAGCTGGAGCTGGAGCGGGTCATGGAGCTGGACGAAGAAACCATTGCCTCCTTTATTTCTTATGAGAATCTGATGAATTCTTCTCTGGCCTCAGGTGCGATTGATTCAAACGCGACGGAGGCAGTCGATTTATTCTTTGAGCATTTTACATACAATATCCACAACGAAGAAATTCAGGGGAATCAGGCGACCGTTACGGTGCAGATTACAAATATAGACGCACAGGCGCTCGCGCGGGATCTGTGCACTGAGATTTTAAAGGATTCCGTAGAGATTTGTCCGGAAGACGATACAGCGGCTACTACCAGTGACTACTACTGTCTGCTCAGAGACACGCTGGCCTCCAACAGCTATGAAACCGTTGTCACCACAGCCACCTTCCATCTGGAAAAGGAAGATGGCATTTGGACCATTCTTTCCGATTCAAATCTGGAGGACGAGCTGGTGGGCGGCTTTATCACCTATATGAATGATCCTTATATCCTTTCCGCTTCCGAGGTGCTGACCATCCACCTCGACGCCCTGCTCGAGCTGAGCGCAGATGAATGGATGGAATATCTTGAGATCAACGATATATTTGCAACCTATAATACCGAATATTACTCCCTGATTGATGAAGAATATATCCGCCAGCTGACCGATGCCTTTGATTATGAAATTCTCCGCTGCCAGGAGGATGGGGATGAAGCGGAAGCGGTCATCCGTATCACCAGTGTCGACATGACCAGTGTCCTCGATGTTTATAAGGAAGCCCTTCTGGACTATGCCAGAACCACTCAGTCGATCCGCGACAGTTCTGTGACCTTTTCAAATGAGACCTCGCGTATGCTTCTTGAGGCACTTCAGGAAAATGCCGGGGCCACCACCTCCACGGATGTCACCCTCACGTTTTCCAACAACGGCTCCACCTGGGAGGTGTATTATACAACTGAATTCACAAATGCCCTGATGGGCAATCTGAATGAGGCGATTGAAGCATTCTCCTCAGCGGATAATACCTCACAGGAAGTCACTCCGTCTCAGTAAATCTACAGGCGCCTTTTTCCCATTTTCATGATTCCATTTCATAAATGATTCATTAACGTAAAAAGATCAGGAACACGGGCAACGCTCCATTCCTGATCTTTTTTTTGATATCAGATTGTATCATTCATCAGAAAGCAAATAATCTCCGATCTCATCCAGCGCAAGCTCCACCTGCCCGCCGGTTCCCATATCCTTGATTCTCGCCCGGTTTTCCTGCAGCTCCGAGGAGCCGATGATGACCGTCTTTTTCGCACCCAGCTTATTCGCGTACTTCATCTGTGCCTTCACGCTGCGGTCCATGTAATCCGTCTCAATAATCAGTCCCTTCCGGCGAAGGCTGTTTACCAGCTGATACGCACGCGCGCGCGCTTCTTTTCCGAGGATGCCGACATACAGATCAACCGGCTCCGCCTGCGGAAACGCGACCCCTTCGTTCTCCATGAAATACAGAATTCGTTCGATGCCCATGCCGAAGCCAACAGACGGAATATCCTGCTTTTCCTCAAGCTCATGAATCAGACCATCATACCGCCCGCCGCCGCAGAGGGTGAATCCGTCAGAATTGACAAACTCAAACACGGTCTTTGTATAATAATCGAGCCCCCGCACAATTCCGGTATCGACCTCATAAGGGATGGACAGCTCCTCCAGCAGGGATTTCAATTCCTCAAAATGCTCCTGACAGTCTTCATCAAGATAATCAATCGTTCGGGGCGCGTTCGCAACAATTTTTCTGCAGGTATCCACCTTACAGTCCAGCACACGCAGCGGGTTTTTCGTCATCCGCTCCCGGCAGGTGGGGCACAACTCACTCTCATAATTGTTCAGATAAGAAAGCAGCGCATCATTGTAGGTCTGACGGCAATGCCGGCAACCGATGCTGTTGATATGAAGCTTCACATCCTTCAGACCGAATTTTTCCAAAAGCTCCGTCACAAACGTGATCAGCTCCATCTCCGCAAGCGGACTTTCCGATCCTACAAGCTCAACGCCAAACTGATGATGCTGGCGCAGCCTTCCCTTCTGCGGCTTCTCATAGCGAAACGCAGGTGTCACATAAAACAGCTTCGTCGGCGCCGGCTGCGCATACATGGCATGCTCCAGATAAGCTCGCATCACGCCCGCGGTGCCTTCCGGTTTCAGCGTAATGCTCCTTTTTCCCTTATCCGTGAACGTATACATCTCCTTTTGCACGACATCCGTTGTATCGCCCACGCCGCGCGCAAACAGCTCCGTATGCTCAAAAATCGGTGTAATAATCTCTTCCATATGGTATGTGCGCGCCGTTTCCCGCGCAAGGCGTTCCACATATGCACGTTTTCGCATCTCCTCGCCATACCAGTCCTGTACGCCTCTCGGTGCCTGTGTAATCATTCTCATTCCTCCTGTTGACTCTGTAACTTCTCATGCGCCAGAGCTTCTGCTAATCATATAACAGCATCTGCTCGTCGTCCTCACGGATATACCGGATCAGTTTTTCCTCCAGGGCACTGGTATCCAGAATCTGTTCCAGATCCGGCTGATGGACGACCCGCATAAATGCAAGAAATACCTCCACATCGTAATTCTTGCACTCCTCAATCATCAGTTCCACTGCGGTATCTACGTCAAATGCCCCGCGGTACGGGCGATCCGAGGTCAGAGCCGCAAACACATCACAGACGCGCAGGACTCTCGCTCCCACCGGAATGTCCTCACGCATCAGGTTCATCGGGTAGCCACTGCCATCGCAGTTTTCATGGTGGTATTTCACCATGTCCACAATTTTCTGAGAGTATCCTTTTTCCTTAAGAATCGCCGCGCCAAGCAGCGAATGGCGGCGAACGTATTTCATCTCTTCAATCACCAATGTCTCATTCTCGTGTCCGCGCACATATTTTGCCAGCTCCAGCTTGCCAATGTCATGCATAAAACCGGCAACCGCCAGCTCGTGGCATTCCTCCGATGAAAAATGCAGTTCTTCTCCTACGCGAAAAGCAAGGTTGCTGACCGTACTGGCATGCGTAATCTCTTTCACCACACTCGGACGGATGATCGCATATTTCTTTTTATAGATCTGCGTACCTTCACTCATAAAATCCGCCTTCTTTCCCGCACAGGGCAGATTGCTTTCGTTCAATCATCTCATCGATACGCTCCATGTAATTTTTGATATCTTTTACGTTCTCAATCCGCTCAATCCGTGTTCCGCCCCATTCTGATGCACTCTGTGCCGAAGCCGTCTGCGATTGCAGCGCTTCGCTTCCCTCACTTCCTCCGGCCGACGGAACAGCCTCTTTTCGCGCTGACTCACCGTCCGCACCTCCTCCGGCGGCGGATGGACCAGCCTGCGGAAGCACCAGCTTCGTAGAGGCACCGGCGCCAAGTGCAATAATGGACTGAATCTCTTCCATAATCAGAATATTATAAAGCCCTTCACGCCCTTCCCGGGCATAGCCGACGTTTTCGAAATTGCCTGCCATATTCTTCTGCCGGTAAAGATAATACGGATGCAGACCAGCCGCGCGCGCATAGTTCGCGGTCATGTCCATAATCGCACTGCTGTTCTCAAAACTCAGTTCCTGGTGCTCTTCCTTAAACAGGCGCAGGCGTGCTGCCCGTTTAACAGCGAGGGAATGAACGGTGATGCTGTCCGGATCCATCTCTGAGAGGACCTTCATGGTATGTTCCACCTCCGTCGCGCCCTCACCCGGAAGTCCGACAATCAGATCCATGTTGATGTTGTTAAATCCCATCCTCCGGGCCAGAGCAAACGCTTCCGCCGTCTGCTCTGTCGTATGCTTTCTTCCGATAAAGTCAAGTGTCTTCTGATTCATCGTCTGCGGATTAATGGAAATTCTCGTCACCTGATGTTCCTTCAGCACCTGCAGCTTTTCCTGTGTAATGGAATCCGGCCGCCCTGCCTCCACGGTAAACTCATGCGCTCCCCCCAGATCAAAATGCCCCTCCAGCTTAGATAGCAAGCGCTCCAGCTGCTCCGGCTCCAGTGTGGTCGGTGTGCCGCCGCCAATGTAGACCGTATCCGGGTGATTGTGCGGAAGCATGGCTGCTACACAATCGATTTCGTGCATAAGTGTATCAAGATAGGCATCCACCTGATTTTTCCACAGCGCAATCGGGCTTGAACTAAACGAACAGTATAGGCAGATACTCGGGCAGAACGGAATGCCGATATACAGGCTGTATCCCCGGTCAAACGCGCCTCTTCCGGGACGGAGCTCTTCCGCTTTCCCGGTTCCGGCGGCGTGGTCTTGACGGCTTTCCTCCTTTTGCGCGGAAAAAGTCGATTCCGTCCTCCGGTTTCCCATCTCCCAAAAACGCAGCTGCTTCAACAGGCTTCTCTCCCGGTTCGCAATCTCAATAGCCAGCGCAATCTTATCGTCGCCTGTATAATAGGTTTCGCGCATATATCCGGCAATCTCACTGCTGCTCCAACCGGAATTCAGAAGTGCCATCGGTATTTTCGTCGGCCGGATACCGGTCAGATTGCCCCACGGAAGCGTTTTTCCAGAATGATCGGAAAGGATCTGATACAGCAGTCGCTTCAGTTCATTTTTCGTCTCCCTGCGGATCGCAGCCTCATTGCTGTTCAGCTGAACATCGGAATGAACCGGACCGGCAAAGACTCCCTTCGCTTTCTCCGGCAGCACGCCGACCGCCGTTATGACACCGCTCCGATGCAGCTTCTCTTTGGAGCCCTCCAGAAGAGAAATCTCAATCCGAACCGCAGGAGGCGCTGCTTCCGTACATTCTTCCGCTGCCGAACAGCCGACCCGTTCCGATGCACTTTGCCCGGGAACAGCCTGAGAATCCGCCGAAATAACGATTTCCAGCAAAAATAAAATCCTGCCCTGCAGGACCTCCGTACCCGTATTATGTCCGGAAATGGAAGAATCCCGCCGGTCTTCTACCGGCTCCTTCTGGCACTCTTCCCGGCCGGACCATTCACAGTCCACTTGTACTGGTTCGCCCGGGTAGAACGCACGAACCAGAGAATGGACATCGTATTGAAAGCTTTGTCTGTTTAATCTTACTTTAATCATAATGATTTCCTGCCAGGAACCACTCCCGCAGGTTCCTTTATTTCTGAGTTTTCGATCCGCGTCAAAGATTTTGCATCGTACCTAATATGGGTTATAAAGCTTCTCATAATGAATCGTGGTCGCCGCATCATGCCCCGGAAAAACATCCGTTTCATCGGGCAGGGAAAACAGCGTCTCATGCAGAGACCGGTGCAGCGCACTCATGCTTCCGGTCGGGAAATCCGTCCGTCCTACACTGCAGTGAAACAGGGTATCGCCGGAAAACAGAACCTGCTCATCGGGAATGTAGTAGCTCGTACTCCCAATCGTGTGACCAGGCGTATGCAAAACCGTAATTGCAAAACCAGCCAGCGTCACCCGCTCTCCATTCTGGAAAAAACGGTCCGCCCGGAGTGTGTATCCAGTGCCGTTCCATCTGGTCAGATTCTTCTGCGCATCCTCAAGGACCTCCCGCTCCTGTTCAAGCGCACAGATTGGGATCTGGTAGTGTTCTTTGAGCTCTGCCGCCGCACCGATATGGTCAAAATGCCCGTGTGTCAGCAAAATTGCCGTCGGTGTTCCCCCAAGTCCGGAGATTTTCCGCACGATATGATCCGCCTGATCCGCCGGATCAAAAATCAGGATTTCGCCCGTTTTCCGATTCCTTGCCAGATAGCAGTTCGTTGAAACCATGCCCAGTACCATGGTCTCCAGCTGAAGATTTTTCAATGACCTCACCCCGTCGTTCTCTCAATATCGACCACACTGTCAATCTGACGAAGCCGTTCGATCAGATAGTTCAGCGTCTCCTTTCCCGGAACCTCAAACGACATGGCAATGGTGGCAATCCCCTGCTTACTTGTGCGGGAATTCACGGATGTCACATCAATTTTCCGCTCGGTAAATACCTTCGTAATATCGACCAGCAGTCCGGTCCGGTTGTTGCAGTAAATCACGATCTCCGCCAGATACAGCCCCTGATCACCTGCCGCGGCCTCTTTCTGCCATTCCGCGTCAATCAGCCGCACCCGCTCGCTCTCCGGAAGGTTCACAATATTGATACAATCCGTGCGGTGGACGGTCACTCCTCTGCCGCGTGTGACAAAGCCAACAATCTCATCGCCCGGAATCGGGCTGCAGCATTTCGCAAACCGCACGCTGACATCATTGATGCCCTGTACCGTGATACCGCCCTTCGACTTCCTGACCCGAACCGGTGCGACCTCTTTCGCGCTCTGAACCGCCTCGATAATCTGCTCGTCCGTAATCTCTTTCCGGTGATCCAGATCATAGCCCTCAAGCAGCTTATTGACAATCTGCCCTTCCTTCAGTCCGCCGTGTCCGAGTGCCGCCATCACGGAGTCCCAGTCGCGGAACCCATACTTCGTCATGACGCGCTCCATATACGAGGTCTTCATCAGATCCGACTGGACAATCGACTTGGACCGACAGTATGCGGCAAGCATTTCCTTGCCTTTGAGAATATTGTCCTCCTTCAGCTCCTGGCGGAACCACTGGTTGATCTTGTTCCTGGCCTGTGAACTCTTGACCAGCTTCAGCCAGTCACTGCTCGGGCCGCGGGAATTCTGAGAGGTAATAATCTCAATCCGGTCGCCGTTCTGAATGACATAATCGATCGTCACCAGCTTGCCATTGACCCGCGCGCCGATCATCCGGTTCCCTACCTCACTGTGAATACTGTACGCAAAATCAATCGGTGTCGAACCGTTCGGCAGGTTCTTCACATCACCCGCCGGTGTAAAGCAATAAACACTCTCCGCGAACAAATCAAAATCACTTTTTAAAAGGCTCATGAATTCGCGATTGTCCGACATCTGCCAGTCCAGCACCTGACGCAGCCAGCTCAGCTTCGCTTCCTCACTGCTCGTATCGCTCTTCTTCCCGTCTGCCGCTTCCTTGTATTTCCAATGCGCCGCTATTCCATATTCAGCGGTGCGGTGCATCTCAAAGGTGCGGATCTGAATCTCAAACGGAGTGCCGTTCGGTCCGATCAGTGTCGTATGCAGCGACTGATACATGTTCTGCTTTGGCATCGCAATATAATCCTTGAACCGTCCGGGAATCGGCTTATACATTTCATGAATCACACCAAGCGCAGCATAGCAGTCCTTTACCGTGTCAACAATAATCCGGACCGCAAACAAATCATAAATCTGATCCAGCGTCTTCTGCTGGTTCACCATCTTCTTGTAAATGCTGAAGAAATGCTTGATTCGCCCGTCAATCTGTGCCTTAATGCCGGCGTTTTCAATGTGCTCGCGCACCTCCGCCACAATGCTGTCCACAAACGCCTGACGCTCATCCCTTTTCAGAGCTATTTTGTCCACCAGGTCATAATAAATCTCCGGTTCCAGGTACTTCAGAGAGAGGTCATCCAGTTCTACCTTAATCTTTGAAATACCGAGCCGGTGGGCAATCGGCGCATAAATGTCCATCGTCTCACGGGCTTTTTTCTTTTGCGTCTCCGGCGACCAGTACTGAGCCGTGCGCATATTATGAAGGCGGTCTGCCAGTTTTACCAGAATGACACGGATATCCTTCGCCATAGCAAGGAACATCTTCCGAAGGTTCTCCGCCTGCACGTCAAGCTTATCCGCCGGATAGCTCAGCTTGCCCAATTTGGTTACACCATCAACCAGAAGCTCGACCTCCACTCCAAACTGCTCCCGAAGGTCTTCCGATGTCATCACCGTATCCTCAACCACATCATGCAAAAGTCCGGCTACGATCGTCTCTTTGTCGAGCTCCAGATCCGCAAGAATAATCGCAACACACAATGGATGGATAATATAAGGCTCACCGGAACGGCGTTTCTGATCTTTATGTGCCTCAAACGCGACGTGGTATGCCTTCTCAATCATCGAGATATCATCAGAGGGATGATACTTCCGAACGCTGGTAATCAGTTCCTGATAAAGAACTTCCGGATCTGTAAAATCCTCCATCTTCTTTACGCTTGCGTCCGCTTTTTTTATTTCCTCTATCTCGTGTGCCTCTTTATTCCTGCCAGCCACTTCTGCTGCACTGCCGGTCTGCGCCCCGCGGGCTTTCTTTTCTTCGTTTTTATCTGAATTTACATATCGCTCTTCCATCATCCGGTCTCACCACCTTTTGCCGCGCCACTCTTTTTCCATTCATTTACAGGCGTTGTGCTTACTTTCCCTCATAACGGATCACAGATTCCACATCATAGCCTGCCAGTCTCTCACGTCCCTTCAGACCTGCCAGCTCCATGAGGAAAACAACCTTCACTACTTTACCGCCCAGCTCTTCAATCAGCCCGATGGCAGCCTCTATGGTGCCTCCGGTCGCGATCAGATCATCAATGACAACCACACGCTGTCCCGGCTGAATGGAATCCTTATGCATTTCAATCGTAGCGGTGCCATACTCAAGCGCATACTCTTTTGAAACGGTCTCACAGGGAAGCTTGCCTTTTTTGCGAACCGGGACAAACGGTTTATGCAGGTTATACGCAACCGGAACGCCAAAAATAAACCCTCTTGACTCCGTACCTGCAATCACGTCGAAATCCAGACCGGAAAGCTTTTCCTGAATCAGGTCGATGGAGAGCTGAAGTCCGTCTGCATCCTGCAGGATACTCGTCACGTCACGGAAAATAACACCTTTTTCCGGAAAATCCGGGATGCTTCTTACATAGTCTTCAATCTTTTTCATTTTCTATTCCCCCTTGTCATTTGCATTCACGAAAACCTTTTCGTAACGGTATTTTAGCAGTATAACATTTTTCCCTATATTTCGCAACAGTCGCTTTCCTCTTTTCGGGGAAAAACATACCGCCGCCGGTATATCAGCCGACAGCGGTATGTTCATTTTCCTCACAGAAATCAATTATTTCTTTTTCGCCTGTGCTGCAAATGTCTGCACGCCCTGAACGACAAGGATGACCGCCAGAATCGCCATAGCCGCCGCAAAGATAAACTGGAACCAGTCGCCCCATACTGCCGCACCGCTGCCAATGACAGCAATCTTTTTCTGTACTGTCATAACCAGATACGTCAGCGTAGCTGCAAGCATAAAGATCATCGGGATGAAGAACATCTTGTTGTTCTTGCCTGCATCACCAAGCCATGCAGCGATTGCCATCAGCGCAATACCCGCGAGCAGCTGGTTTGCAGCTCCGAACAGCGACCAGATCTGAGAAAGACTCAGACCGCCAAGGATACAGCCAACTACTACCATAAATATGGTACCGAACAGCGGATGCGCAAGAAGACGGCGCACACCCTTCGCATCTTTGTAGGAAGCCTCGTCCTCCTTCAGGAACAGCTCAGAGAACATGAACCGGCTCAGACGTGTACCGGTATCCAGAGAGGTCAGCGCAAATACGGAAACCGCCAGCGTCAGAAGCGCTTTGATAACATTGTTCACACTAGTACCATCTGTGCCAAACATCAGAGCGATGCCCGACGCAAATGCAACTGCCGGTGAACCAAATCCGCCGCTTGTATAGGTCTCATAAACCATACCTACCGCAATCAGAGAGATAATACCAAGCGCAGACTCGATCAGCATGGAACCATAACCGATCGGCTTTGCGTCCGCCTCGCTCGCCAGCTGTTTGGATGTCTTACCGGTCGCAATCAGGCTGTGGAAACCAGATCAGGCACCGCAGGCCACTGTGATAAACAGTACCGGGAACATCGTACCAAGGCTCGTGCTCCATCCGGTGAACGCCGGCATGTTAAACGTAGCAGCGCCGCCGCCAAACGCAGAAAAGACGATACCGATGAGCGCCACCGCCATCATCGCGTAAAGCAGAAAGCTGGACAGATAATCACGCGGCTGCAGAAGGATCCATACCGGAACCAGCGAAGCAATCGTGATATAAGCACCGATGAACACAATCCACGCGACGCGGCTCATCGCAAAACCAACATTCAGGCCAAAAGCAACCATCAGGCAGATACAGACAATTCCGAGAATCGTCGCCGGACCCGTCTTCAGTCCCAGACGATTCGTCAGGAAACCATACACAATCGCCAGCACGATAAACAGCAGAGAAATGATCGCTGTCGTCTGATTGCCGGTCGGGTTTGTTACAAATCCGACGCCTTCTCCCGCCGCAGTATAGAACGTACCTGCTACAACGTTTACGAAGGATGCGATAACGAGCAGAAGAACCAGAAGAGCGAAAATGGTGAACAGCTTCTGTGCTCTCTTACCCATGGAATCCTTGATAATCTCACCAACGGATTTGCCGTCATGCCGAACCGATGCGAACAGAGAACCAAAATCCTGTACGCCGCCAAAGAAAATACCGCCAATGATACACCACAGAAATACCGGTACCCATCCAAAAACCGATGCCTGAATCGGTCCGTTGATCGGGCCTGCACCCGCGATGGATGAATAGTGATGGCCCATCAGGACCTGAGGCTTCGCTGCGCAGTAATCTACACCATCCTCAAGCGTATAAGCCGGTGTCTTTCTTTTTGGATCAATGCCCCACTGCTTTGCAAGCCATGAGCCATAGTAGACATAACCCAGGACCAGCAAAACAATGGCTACCAGAATGATTAATAATGCTGTCATTTGTTCCTCTTTGCTACTTGCAATCGATAGATTCAGAAAACTGCCAGATACCATTCTCAAAATTATGAAAAACGCATTCCGTCATTTCCTGAAATATTGATATAGTAGCATCTCCTTTCTTATAATTAGTGTTGCCCCAGAGGGGCAGTTATAAACGGCTGCTGTCGTTTACAATATATCGCTAACGAGCTTCTTCAGATCTTTGCCCTGGCGGTTATAGACAATCCGACCTGAAGAGGACTCAACAGCAATCAAACGATACTGGCTCCATCCCTGAAGCGAAAAACGATAACTCTTATAATGGCGAAGCCCCGGAATCAATGCCGCAGCCTCGTCTGAAATCCTTTCGGCGAGGATGATAAGTGTCACATCACTGTTCCGGTGATCCTTATGCGGATTCACATGGGAAAGACCGGCTTCCCACGCCTTCACATCCAGTGTTCGGAGCATTTCAGCGTCCAGACTATCCCGCTTAGCAAAGTAAACGTATTCGTGTGATTCCGCTTCGGAAATAGTAGCGCTCCGCACCAGAAAAAACTGCTCATCATGAGAATGAAAAACCGCCTCCGCATCGAAAGGCGATGTCACATCCTCTCTTTTCACATCATAATAGGTCTCAAATCGTCCGACCAGCTTTTCAAATGATTCTGTGAGATTCATGATACCTCTTTATCCTTCTTCCAAAATCCAATTTCCGCATCCGGCGCACGGTTCTTTAATTCCTCCAGAAGGGCTTTTCCTGCACGCTCACCCGGAATCTGAATCTGTGCCAGCTCGCCCTCATCGCCGCAGATCACAAGATTCTCCACCGGCAGCCCTCCCTGGCCACAGCAAAGCTTTGCGGGAACAATCATCACCCGGCGAAAGCAGCTTCGAATTCTGTGATAGGGAATATAATAAACTCTGCGGGCTTTGCGAAAATAAAAAGTCCGCTCGCCAAGTCGTACAACACCAATCTCCCTGGCCGAGTGATAATCCGCTTCCGAAGGAACCGGCTCCTGACTGTCAGGAATAAGGGAATAAAACTTCATCTGTCATTTCCCTCCCACTATCAAACATCCTGCAAATACATTCGACAATAATGAAAACTAAGCGTAATAAGCAAAGCCATTAAAATTCTTCTTTTCTTTCTAAAATATTTCTAAAAAAATCATTAAGATTCTATCACCAACCCTTAAAAAAAGCAATACCTTTATTTCTCTTTCCTCAATTAGCTGAAGTGAAAAAGTAAATTCCACTCTGAAGGGATGCAAGTTGAATTTAGTCT
>JAJQHZ010000048.1 GCA_021199475.1 Lachnospiraceae bacterium | reverse complement strand
TCATTTACACAAAGCGATGGATGGCAACAGAAAATGTTCGTGAAACAACCCTGATTGGACGCAAATAAGGGTTGACAAAACGGGAATGGGAGTGTATGATAACTCAATACGGAAAAACATACTATTTAGATAGGAAAACTGGAAAATGAAAGACGGGACAGCAAAAAGCAAAATAACAAAAATAGTCAAATGATGTGTGCCGGGGAGGAAGGAATATGTGCGAATTATTTGGAGTGTGCTCTGCGCAGCCGCTGGATGTAAATGAATATCTGAAGGAATTTTACAGCCACAGCGACAGCAACCCGGACGGGTGGGGCCTGGCTGTGCTGGATGGGATAGAAGCATCGATTGAGAAGGAACCGCTTCGGGCCAACCGGAGCGCCTATCTGCGTGAGCGTCTCTCCGTACCTGTGAGTGAGCGCACAGTGCTTGCACATATCCGCCGCGCGTCAATCGGCTCGATCGAATACAGGAATTGCCATCCGTTTACCGGAAAGGACTATCTGGGCAGACGCTGGACCCTGATCCACAATGGCACCATTTTTGAGTATTCTCCGTTGAATCATTTGTTTTACAGCCAGGCGGGAGGAACTGACAGTGAGCGTATTTTTCTGTTTCTGCTGGAACGCATCAATCAGGAAATCCGGGCGGCAGGTCCGCTGGATGCATCCGGGCGTTTCCGCATTCTGGATGAGATGGTATGCCGGATGGCGCCCGGAAACAGGCTGAATCTGCTGATCTATGACGGAGAGTGTTTTTACGTACATACCAACTACGCAAATTCTCTGTACTGTCTGCAGAAGGAAGGGCAGGTGATTTTTTCCACGAAGCCGCTTGGCAGAGAAAACTGGGAGCTGGTGGCAATGACAACCCTGCTGGCCTATAAGGATGGGGAGCTGCTGTACCGAGGAACCGATCACGGGGCAGAGTATATCGATAATACAGAAGACACGAAGTACCTCTACCAGATTTACTCGGAATTGTAAGGAAAGCCTGAACATAAGAAAAATATAAAAGCTATTGACAAAGCAGATAAACTGAGCTATAATGATTGGCAACTGGTAATATAGTATTCATAGTTAGTTAGTAGGAAATAGGAGGAAACGAACATGAGAATGAAGAAAATGATTGCACTTTTACTTGCAGCAGCTCTTACAGCCAGCTTCAGCGTATCTGCATTCGCTGAGGAGGAGACAGAGGCGCAGACGGAGGATCTTTCTGTAGCGATTGACAAGGATGCGTTCGATGAATTGATCGCTTCCGGCGTTGTGGCGGATGACGAGACGATTGCTTCGAGCGAATGGGCGACCGCTGTGAAGGAAGCCGGCGTGCTCAGAGTCGGCGGGACCAGGACTTCCTTCCTGTTCAGCCAGCTGGACGAGACAGACGACAGCCTTCGGGGATTTGACGCTGGCCTTTATCAGCTGCTGGCGCGGTACATTCTGGGAGATGAGACCGCATATGAGCTGACACAGGTGGATTCCAGCACCCGTGAAGCTGTATTGCAGAGCGACCAGGTAGATGTAGTAGTGGCGACCTATTCGATCACAGAGGCGCGCCAGGAAGTGATTTCTTTTGCCGGTCCGTATTATACATCGCAGCAGGCAGTTCTTGTGGCGGCGGGCAATACAGAGATTACCGGCGTTGAGGATCTGGCGGGCAAGACCGTTGCGACTCAGGCGGGATCAACCGGTCCGGAGATTCTGGCGGAATATGCGCCGGATGCTACGGTACAGGAGTTTGAGACCGACACAGAGGCACGCACCGCACTGGAGCAGGGACGGGTGGACGCTTATGTCACAGATTATACGCTGCTGCTGAATGCCATCGTAAAGAATCCGGATGCCTATGAGATCGCCGGCGATGTGTTTGGCCCGGAAGACAATTATGGAATCGGCCTTCCGCTGGACTCTGACGGCGTAGACTTTGTAAATGCATTCCTGCAGGAGATTGTAGACAATGGTACCTGGGAGAGTCTGTGGCAGATCAGCCTTGGAGACCGCACCGGTATCGAGACCGCACCGGAAGCTCCGGCAATCGGGTAATCACATTTTCAGAAACTGGCTGCCCGCAGGGGCAGGAGGGGGAACATGATGTCTGTTGCCGAGCTTCTTTCTCAATATGGAGAAAAGTATCTGTCCGCGCTTCTGGTGACCTGGAGACTCACTGTTTTTGCGTTCGTGCTGGCGTTCGCTCTGGGCACTGTCATCACCGTCATGCGTGTCAGTCCGATCCGTCCGCTGCGGTTTGCGGCGGATCTTTATGTGCAGATTTTCCGGAACATTCCGGGCGCGGCTCTTTTGATTCTTCTCGTATATGCGCTGCCGTATCTGGGTGTGTTCTGGTCCTATTTCACCTGTGTACTGATAGCGACCACGTTGATTCCGTCGGCGTTCTGTTCGGAGTATCTGATGTCCGGCATGAATACGATTGATGTCGGACAGATTGAAGCCGCGCGCTCCCTTGGCATGACCTTTTTCAAAATGATCCGGATCGTGGTTCTGCCGCAGGCGCTGCGTTCTTCCGTGCTTCCAATGACCAATCTTCTGGTGGCAACGATGCTGACGACCTCTCTGGCGTCGCAGGTGCCGATGAATCCTACCGATCTGACCGGCATCGTTTCCTATATCAATACCCGGAGCGTGGGCGGTATCACAGCGTTTGCCATTTCCGCGGCGCTGTACTGCGCGACGGCAGTCGTCATCGGCCTGGTGGGAAACAAGATTGACCAGAAGGTGAGGATTCTGCGCTGAGAACCGGATCATGACCGAAAGTGAGGAACCTGTGCCGGGAAAACCGGATCGGGGGGACATGGGGATTGCCGGGACAGAGAAAGGAGACCGCTATGAGAACTGGGGCTGCTTCCATAAGAGATGTGCTTTACGAACCGCCGGGGCCGAAGGCGCGAAGGCGAATCGCGGTTGCCACGGCGATTTCTCTGGCAGCGGTTGCGGCGGTGATCGTCATGATTATCCGGCAGTTCTATGTGAACGGGCAGCTGGACGCGAAATACTGGGAGCTTTTCACCCGTTATACGACGTGGCGCTTTCTGGGGAGCGGACTTGTCGGGACGATTGAGGCTGCACTGGCATCCGGTGTGCTTGCATTTGCGCTTGGCATGGCGCTGATGCTGGGCAGGATCAGCAAAAACAGAGCGGCGCGCGGGATCAGCATTGCGCTGATTGAATTTACCAGAGGTGTGCCGACCCTGCTTTTTATCTATTTCTTCTTCCTGATTGCGCCGCAGTTTGGACTGAAGCTTCCGGCCTTCTGGAAAATCACTGCGCCGGTGGCAATCTCCGCGGCGGGCGTGGTCGCAGAAGCGCTTCGCTCCGGCGTAAATGCAGTGCCGAAGGGACAGACAGAGGCGGCGCTCTCTCTGGGAATGCGGGATGGCAGTGTATTCTTTAAAATTGTATTTCCGCAGGCGATTCGCTACGTAATCCCGGCGCTGATTTCGGAGCTGGTCATTGTTCTTAAGGATACAACGTTTGCCTATGTGGTCAATTACGCCGATCTGATGCAGAATGCGAAGGTACTGATCAGCAATTACGATGCCCTGCTCTCCGTGTATCTGGTGACGGCAGTCATTTATATTCTGATCAACTATGTACTGAATCAGATATCCGTAGCAGCCGCAAGGCGGACGAAAACCCCGGTGAAAATTGGGACGCGATAGCATTTCGTATGCTGAGCCGGAGAGCTGCCGTCGAATTATATTATGCGAAGAAAAGCGCTTCGCATAATTCTCCAGAATCTTACGATTCTGTCGTTAACTTATCGGGTGAGAGTACGCAAGCGTCCTCTCCTTCCGATAAGTTATATTATGCAGGAAACAGGTGACAGAGGATGAGCGAAAAGAGTCAGAAGGAACATTCACAGCCAGAAGCGGTTCCGGTCATTGAGCTAAAGCATATTGAAAAGCATTTTGGAGAACTCCACGTGTTAAAGGATATTAATCTTTCCGTGAAAAAAGGGGAGGTCGTGGTCATCATCGGGCCGTCCGGCTCCGGGAAATCGACGCTTTGCCGCACGATCAACCGTCTGGAGACGATCGACTCCGGGGAAATCCGGATTGACGGAGTCGTTATGCCGCAGGAGGGGAAAGAGCTGGCTAAGGTGCGTTCGCAGGTGGGGATGGTATTTCAGTCCTTCAACCTTTTTGCGCATAAAAATATCCTGGACAATGTCACAATCGGCCCGGTCAATGTACTTCATAAGCCGAAAAAAGAAGCGCAGAAGGAAGCGATGGAGCTTCTAAAACGGGTCGGCGTGGACAGTCAGGCGGCCAAGGTGCCGTCTCAGCTCTCCGGCGGACAGCAGCAGCGGGTCGCCATCGCGCGCGCCCTTGCCATGCATCCGAAAGCAATCCTGTTTGATGAGCCTACAAGCGCGCTGGATCCGGAGATGATCGGCGAGGTGCTCTCGGTCATGACAGAGCTTGCCTCCGAAGGAATGACAATGGTGATCGTCACTCACGAGATGAACTTTGCCCGCCAGGTGGCGGATCGGGTTCTCTTTATGGATAATGGCAGCATCGTAGAAGAAAACATTCCCGATGAATTCTTTGCGAATCCAAAGACACAGCGTGCAAAAGATTTCCTGGAAACCGTCAGAAATCATGGAACGAACGAAAAAAACACATAAAACGATCGCTATGCCCGTTTAAAGTGAGCAATCGAGTAGGAGGGTTACAGGTCACACCCGGGCCAAAGGAGATGCGCCTAAAAGCCACGACAAGTAG
>JAJQHZ010000092.1 GCA_021199475.1 Lachnospiraceae bacterium | reverse complement strand
AAACAACAAACCACAATAGTTCTTAAACTTCATCCCCACCCCGTGAATAGTAACGCCAGAGATTATTTCTTTTCCAGAAAGAACAGACGAAAGACCGGTTTTTCCCCCTTCTCTGCCTCCATCAGGATGTAGCTGGGGCGGCGCCCTTCCTGGCGCGGAAAGGACAGACTCCCCGGGTTCAGAATCGTAAGCTCCGGGTCGCTCTCATCGATAAACGGGCGGTGCGTGTGTCCAAACATCGCCACATTGCAATTGTTTGTCCTGGCCTCCTCCGCGAGATCGCGGACACCGACCGAGACATAATAGTAGTGGCCATGCGTCATGAAAATACGGCAGCCGCCCAGCTCCTCAATACGGGTCAGAGGCAATCTTGTAAAATAATCGCAGTTCCCTCCAACCATATAAACCGGACAGTTTGCAATCTTCTGCATATTTTCGAGTGTGCTTTCCGAATCCCCCAGATGGATCATGCAGTCCGGCGCTCCCACTGCGTCCAGCGCCCGTTTCAGATTGTCCTCATAGCCGTGTGTATCGCTCACGATCAGTATCTTCATAACCTTTCTCCTCAAATCATCCAGAGCTTTAGATAATCGTTTCTCTGCGCAGCAAATCCCGCATACTGCGCAGCGCTTTCCCCCGATGGCTCAGCTCGTTTTTCTTCTCCGGGGCAAGCTCGGCGGAATAGCAGCCGCATTCCGGCAGGTAAAAAATCGGGTCATACCCAAAACCGTTCCCACCGCGGATTTCATAACCGATCCGGCCTTCCATCGTCTCCCGGCAGGTAAACAGTCTGCCATCCGGAAGTGCACAGACGATCGCACAGACAAACCTTGCAGAGCGCTTTTCATCCGGCACCCCGGAAAGCGTTTCCAGAATCGCATTATTTTTTATCTCATAAGAAGTGTCCGTCCCCATAAACCGGGCGGAATATACCCCCGGTGCACGGTCAAGAAAATCAATCTCCAGACCGGAATCGTCAGCCAAAACCATCTCCCCGGACCGCTCCATCACAGCCTTCGCCTTAATCGCCGCATTTTCCTCAAAGGTCGCGCCGTCTTCCACGATATCTGCGTCAATCCCGGCTTCTCTCATGGATACAATTTCCACATCAGTGTCTTCGAGGATCATGCGGATTTCCCGAAGCTTATCCTCATTTCCTGTAGCAAAAATAATTCTTTTCGTTTTCTCACCCATTCGTTTCTCCTTAGAAAGCACAGCCCTCCAAAGTGCAGCTATCTCAGACATTCTAGCCAAATCAGGCTGATATACAGCTGTTTCATACGCATCCGCAGGATCTGCACCGGCAAAGTTCCACGGCAAGGCATCCCTCACTCCGACTCACGATTCCATGTATACACTTTCAGGCACACATTCGTATCGAATGTTTCCTGTGTATTTTCCCACACCTCTCCGTACTGGCTGAGGTAACTCTCTTTCCCTTCCGTCGTCACATTCTGTGTATAGGCGTCGGACCGATATTCTACCGCTGCCGGATTGGTCGTCCCCGGGGCGTCTATTTTCACCACCACTGCAAAACGTTCTCCGGCCGCAAGCTCCTGCGTCTGCTCCAGATCAATTGTATAGTATCCGATGTCTGAAACACATCCGCATTCAAGATATTCCATGCCGACAAAGGAATCCTCGTCCGCAAAGTCATGAACCAGATAAATCTCATATGAAGTATTCTCACTTGTCGCATAAAATCCAACCGCTGCAAGCGTTTCATCACTGTTTGCCGTATAGACATTCGCGAAATAGCAGATGCTGGAATCATATCCCTGCTGTCCCTGCCAGCCGCACTCGTCATACTGGTAAATGAAATCATAATTATCTGTATTCTCTATCCGGGTGTAGGCAACACAGACCTTCGCAATATTGGGATCAGCATACGACACATAAAAAATCCCGTCTTCTCCAAAATCGCTGCCCCAGGTATTCAGACAGATAAACGCACCGTCCTGATCCGGAGTGGCAGCAAACTGATCCGCCGACCAGGAATCATCCCACCCAAGGATCAGCACATCATGGTTCTGTGTCGTCTCTTCCGTATAATAATAGGAAGAAGTCGATGTATTATAATACCCCGCATCCTCCCCGGCGCTCTCGCGATTCATATAGAGAGAAGTCTGTACAGAGCCATAAGTATACACAGTTTCCTTGATTTTTTCAATAGAAGAATCTAAAAAAACACGAACCTCCTGCACATGCACAGCCTCCGACAGATCGTCCGGCGAATATTCATCCCCATAAGGATCCTCTTCTTCCAGCACCGGTCCCTGCCAGCCGCACAGATATGCCATCAACATCAGATAATCCCCGCCGTCTTCTACCTCTGTCGTAAACGAATTCTGCCGCGTGATGTGATCAGCCGAAAAAACAAGCTCCTGTGCTGGAAGCAGCATAGACTCCAACGCGGAGGACGCCGTAATGGCCCAGCAGGTACCATAAACACCCTGATTTTTCACCGTTGGCTTCTTCCCGAAATCACCGGCATACCAATACGACGGAAGCGCCTCCGTCTCTGCCGCTGCCGACTCAGCCCCGGCAGTCACATTTACACCTGCAATCATTCCGATTACAGCCAGAAACAGCAGGCTTCTGGTTTTACAGCACTTGTTCCAATTCAATCAATTCACCCTGACCCTCTTCGGAGGCCGTTCCCCCGGAAACTGGTAATAATATGCTTTGATCATGCCATTGTAGATTTTCCGGTTCTTCGCGGCCTGTTTCCCTATGTATTTTTCCGCATCCTCGTATGAGGTAATCACATACTCCGACCAGGAATCAAGTCTGGCAAATGCCTCCCCCATTTCTCGATACAGCCCCGGCAGAGCCGCTTTTTCCTCCAGCCGTTCCCCATAAGGCGGATTCGTAATCACAAATCCATACTTTTTCGGATGCCTCAGCTCACTTACCGGGCGCTGCTGAAAATGAATCAAATGGTCGACACCGGCGCGCTTCGCGTTCTCGCGGGCTGCCTTTACAACCTCTCCATCGATATCATACCCCTGAATATCCGTATTCACAGAAGTATCGATCGAATCCTGCGCTTCCTCCACCGCTCCATACCAGAATTTACGCTCCACGAGATTGCTCCAGCGCTCAGCCAGAAACGAGCGCTCCATCCCGGGCGCAATATGCGCGGCCATCATCGCCGCCTCAATCGGAATCGTACCACTGCCGCAGAACGGATCCACAAGTATCCGGTCCGCCCGCCACGGCGTCAGCATAATCAGCGCAGAAGCCAGCGTCTCAGAAATCGGTGCCTTCGCCGTGAGCTTCCGATATCCCCTTTTATGCAAGGACTCCCCGGTTGTATCCAGAGTCAGTACCGCCTCATCCTTCATAAAAAACACGCGGATCGGGTACTCCGCTCCATCCTCCTGAAACCAGCTGCAGCCATAGACCCCCTTCAGCCGTTCCACGACCGCCTTCTTCACAATTGACTGAATGTCGGACGGGCTAAACAATTTGCTTTTTACCGTAGTCGCTTTCGTGACCCAGAATTTCGCATCCACCGGAAGAAACCGTTCCCACGGCATCCCCTTCACACCTTCAAACAGTTCATCCCATGTCTGGGCATGAACACTTCCAACCTTCAAAAGCACCCGCTCAGCCGACCTCAAAAAAACATTCGCGACGGCAATCGCCTCCGCGTCTCCCTCGAACGATACCCGTCCGTCTTCCACGCGGCTGATCTCATATCCAAGATCCTGTATCTCCCGTTTCAGTACCGCCTCCAGCCCAAAATGGCACGGAGCCATCAGCTCCATCCGTTCTTTCATAAATCAAACCCCGCCTGTTTTCTATAGAGTCTGTATCTCTTATATATTAATGCCCGCCGCGCGCCCTGTCAACAAATTTTGGCGGGATGCGCGGCAAAGCAGTTGTGAAGCAAACAGAAAAGCTTCCGCTTCTGCCCGTCAGATTTTCAATACTTCCCGATGCATTCCAAATCTTCTCAATGGCTCCCCGCGCCTGATCGCCTCACCATATTCCCTCCGCGGTATGCGTGAATCCCGCCCACTACGGTTTTGGTCTTCCAGCCCTGTGTTTCCAGGCTGCGCGCAATCGACATACTGCGGGAGCCGCGATCACAATATAATATCAGGACGCTTCCACGATGTCCCTCCAGAAGCGAGCCAAACTCACCATCCGGCACATTGAGAGCCCCGCGAATGTGCATCCAGTCATATTCCTCGATTGTCCTCAAATCTATAATCAGAAACCCCGGTCTTCCCACGTACCAGTCAAGCTCCTTTGCTGGAATTGTTTCCATCCGATCATATCTCCTTTTTTATTAAGATATGACAGTGTCTGCAAAAAGAGACGGCGAAACCACCGTCTCTTTCTCTTTTTCTTTTTTGTCTTCTTTATTCCTTAGTATCTGGTGCTGCAGTCTTTCTCATAGTCACAGTCCTTTTCATAACTGTCCTGCTCAGAGGTGCTGTTACTGCCGCAATCCTTCGAGGAATTTTTGGACTTGTTCTGCTGTCTGTTCTGCTGATTCGTATTTTTCGCGCTGTTTGACTGATTCGTATTCTGTGCGCTGTTCTGCTCCTGCGTGTTCGAAGTTGTGTTTTCTGTAGTGTTCTTAGCCATTGCTAATACCTCCTGGTCTTATTTTTTGTTACGCTCGTAGTATTCCAAGAAATTTTGAAAATATGTATTGCATTTTTCTGGAAACTATATTATAATCCGGTCTTAAACACTTTTGGAATAAAAAAAGAGCAGAATTCCTTGATT
>JAJQHZ010000064.1 GCA_021199475.1 Lachnospiraceae bacterium | reverse complement strand
ACGAAAAGTCAAAATTTCAGTCTTTCTTCATCCCCCACCCCGTGAATAGTAACGAAAAATCAGGATTTCATTTTCCAGTTCAACAAAAGCGCAGAATTGATAATTACGATGACGGAACCTGCGTTGTGGACAAGGGCGCCCACGACCGGATTCAGTATGCCTGTGATCGCAAGGGCGATTGCGATAAAATTGAGTGTCATGGAGAAGGTCATGTTCAGCTTGATGGTAGTCATCATTCGTTTAGAAAGCGCCACAAGATGGGGCAGTTCTTCCACCTTGTCATCTACCAGGGCAATATCAGCGGCATCCACCGCAATATCACTCCCGATACCACCCATGGCAATTCCAATGTCCGCCTTTTTCAGTGCCGGTGCATCGTTGACGCCATCGCCGATCATGCAGACCGATTCCTGCTTTTCTTGATAGGAACCGATCCATTTCAGCTTATCTTCCGGCAGACACTCCGCATGGACTTCCTCGATATGCAGTTGCCCGGCAATCGCTGCGGCAGCTTCTTCGTTGTCTCCGGTAAGTAGGACAGGCTCGATGGAAAGCCTTTTCAGGCGGTCGATCATGGCAGCGCTGTTCTTCCTTGGCGTATCTGAAAGGACAAGGTAACCGGCCAGTTTTTGGTTTGTACTCACATAGATCACCGTACAGCCCTGTTTCAAAAATTCTCCTATCTGAGCAAATACCGCATCAGTGACTGTGATGTTCCTTTCTATCATCATTTCATAATTTCCAGCAAGAATCGCCGTCCCGTTAATCGCAGCGGATACTCCGCGTCCCGGCAGCATGACAAACTGATCGCAGGAGGGAAGGACATTTCTCGTCTCTGTGCTGTAACTCTTTACAATTGCCCTGCCCAGCGGATGTTCAGACAGTTGTTCCGCTGCTGCGCAGAAGGAGTAAATTTCCTCAGAGGACAGCTCCGGAAGAATACTTTTTGCGCAAATGACCTTTGGCATTCCGTAAGTGAGAGTGCCCGTTTTGTCAAACGTGATCTTTTCCGCGTTCGCCAGTCGTTCCAGTGCGTCCCCTTCTTTTACGAGGAAGCCGTGCTTTGTGGCGTTTCCGATTGCCGCCATGATCGCTGTCGGCGTCGCCAGAACCAGCGCACAGGGGCAGAATACGACCAGAACTGTCACGGCCCGGATAATCTGCCCGGTCACAAGCCAGGTGATGGCAGCGGCAGAGAGCGCGATCACCACGATCCAGATCGCCCAGCGGTCTGCCACCCCTACGATTTTTGCTTTCCCAGCGTCTGCCGACTGCACCAGCCGTATCATTCTCTGAATGGAACTGTCTTCGCCGACCTTTGTCGCTTCCATATCAAAAGCGCCGAACTGATTGACTGTTCCTGAGGAAACTTCATCCCCAGTAGTCTTATCCACCGGCATGGACTCGCCGGTCATAACCGCCTGATTAATGGAAGTCTGACCGGAAAGGATCACACCATCCACCGGGATTGTTTCTCCCGGAAGGACCCGGACTTTATCGCCAACCCTGACCTGCATGGAGGGGACGATGGTTTCTTTTCCATCTGCATCCAGTATCCGGGCTGTCGTCGGGGTCAGCTTTACGAGCTTTTCAATGCCGCTTCTCGCTTTTGCAACGGTCAGTTCTTCCAGAAGACCGCCGAGCTGCATGATAACAGCCACCTCACCGGCAGCAAAAATTTCTCCGGTGATCACCGAGGCGATCAATGCAATGGACACAAGGACATCTGCTTTTATATCAAAGACTGTCACGAGGCCGATGATGGCTTCCATAATGATCGGGATTCCGCAAAATACAATAGCAATCCATGCAGCATCAAAAGGAAATGGCGACCATCCGGTCAGGCTGCATATGACCGCTGCCCCTGATATGATAAGGGAAAAAATACCCTTTTTGATTCCACCTAATTCCAATGCCCATTCAAGTCTGGAAATCACTGCTT
Source organism: Lachnospiraceae bacterium (assembly GCA_021199475.1). Lineage (GTDB taxonomy): Bacteria > Bacillota > Clostridia > Lachnospirales > Lachnospiraceae > Choladousia. The sequence goes on along the minus strand of JAJQHZ010000064.1, from coordinate 2,812 downwards.
TCATATGAGTTCAGTTCCTCCTCTTTTCGCATACCGCACGCCGCTATCCGTTCAAAACTCTCATAACTTAACGAGTGACCCATCCGGCTTCCTTCTCTGTCTGCCAAAACAGGATCAATACCGGCAAACACCAAATTTTTCTCGAAAAAAATATGCTTTCGATGCGTTCTCTCGGCTATCAAAGAGCCTTGCTCTGTCAGGTGCAGGCAATACTTCTCATCCATGAAAAGCAAACCATCCCGTTCCAGCGACAAAACTGCCTGGCTGATGCTGGCTCTGGAAAAGCCCATAAAAGACGCAAGGTCGGAAGACCGTATTTCGTTGTGATCCTTGAGAAGCAGAAACAAAGCTTCCAGATAATCCTCCCTGGACTCCTGGCGAATCTGGTTCATGCGATTTTTTTGCGTATCGTTCATTGGAGATCCCTGCCCGTCTGATTTATACCCGTGCGGGTATGGGTTTATTATACATATAGGGGTATATGAATGTCAAGCAATCCGCAGTAAGATTAGGAGGTGCTAACAGATTTGAATCCTGTGTATACGTAGGTGAAGCGCATCCAGAATAAAACGAAAGCAGCCGTGAAAGGCTGCTTTCGTACCATTTAAATATGGATTTTCAAAGGAGTTTAACTCATATTTGCGAAGCGTTCTACAGCTTTCGTGAAGTCAGCAATCGTTTTGTCAGCGTCACCATGTTCGATGCCATCCCTCACACAATGCTGAATATGTCCTTCAAGGACAACTTTACCGCATCCATGCAGGGCGGATTTCGCCGCATTGATCTGAGCCAGAATATCTTCACAGGGAATGTCCTCATCCACCATCCGGTCAATAGCCTGCACCTGACCGATTATTTTTTTCAGTCTGCGATGCAAGTTGTCCGCGTCCATGCACTGTTTCATGTTCATTCCTCCTCATACGTAAAGGTGTATGTGTACATAATACAGTTTTTAGAATTGCTTGTCAATCGACCGTAAAAATCTTTCTCCTCATAACAACAGTTGCTGCTTCTATTCTTCGCATATAGCCTTCAATTCTCCCAAAATGTCACTGAGATACCCGTCCAGCCTATAGAAACTATCCTGAATATCCCTGGTGATATAAATCTCGCGTTCCGAATGTCTGCGATAAAATCTGCAAACTTCTCCACGCCTCTGCATTATTACTTCGCGGCGATATCACTGCTTCGGATTTTTTAGCAACCGGGTCAACAAGAATAACACTTCCTTCATCCGCCCGGATTGCGTTCAACTGTCTGCCACAAATCCGAACCTCTCTTTTTTCAAACACTGGAATATCCCGCAGCTGCCGAATCGTCTTCTTATAATTCGCATATAATGCTTCCTTACTGATTGTCCGTTCAGCAAAAGTTAATTTCCTTCATGCAGCTTTTCAAGCGCAGGCACAAGCACCCTCTGATACTTCGTTATTAAAAATCTGGAATAAAATCGTTTCCTCGTATCACTGATATAAGGCGTTCCTTCAACCAATTTTAAAATTTCGTTCATCTCTATCCGAGGCACAATTTCAGTAAGTGCCTGATTGACATCTTCATTCTCGCAAGAGTACAAATACTGGCGGTAGGATATTCTATTCCCACTGCTGTCCTTAATCACTGACATCCCATTCATTGCTTCATTATCAGCAAGACGGTCAGACAGCAGATCATCCGATACAAGCGGACAAAGGCAGGAACCGCAATCATAAACCGGAGCCAACTTCCGCTCATTTCCAATTTTTGACAGGAAGCCCCAGCAGCTTCATAATCCGGCAACCCAGAAATTCAGAAAAAGAGTTATTAATATAAGACAAATCACGTCCGAGTTCCCTTATCGGGTCAGGAAGCTTCAGCAGATACTCATTCCCGTCGTCCAGCACGACTGTCTCTTTCCGCTCCGATCCGCCGAAGCGGTTAAAAAGCTTTTCAATGATATGCTCATTAAAATTATACTCATTCATTCACCTCACCCCTTTACGCAGCAACTCCCTTAATCGTAAAAATTCAGCCTCAGTCATAATATGCATATGCGATGCCAGCTTGGTATCCCCATCAAGGTATAAAAACGTTCGCTGCATCTCATACAGATTATCGTTGCTATGATCCGCCATGTAATTTCCGCGTGCTGCCAGGAATTCTTCCAGTTCCTTTTCCATTTCCGGCAAACGCGTAAAATCAAACTTTCCATATTCTTTCCTTATCGTATCATCAGGCACAAGCTGACATTCTTTCAAATCGCTCATGACGGCATTCTCCCCTCATCGTTTCCGGTCATTTTACCCGGTGACAGCTTCCGAAGCTCAGAGCTACACAATGGCTATGAATCGGAAACTGGTGAAATTCTTCCCAGCAATCTTAACATAGCCACTTTATTTTTACAACAACGATTCCCTGCATAGAGCAAAAAGTTCAGCGGGTGTAAGCGGCTTGATTTCCTCCTCCAGAGCTTTCAATGAAGATGTGAGGACAAGCAGTTCTTCTTCTGTAATCTGCAAAAACCGCACCCAGCTATGAAGCTCTGCTATCCTCTTTTCAATCTGCTTCTGCTTTTTCTTACCACCCGCGATCCTACCCGCTTCAAACCGGCTGCCGGGAATTTTTTCTCCGAGAAATTTTTCCAATAACACCACTACTTGCAGGCAACGAACTGTTTCCGTTGCATCACCAGCGTATTTTCTTTCCTGACTTCCTGCCCCATAACAGCCAGTGTGAAACAAAATGGGAAACTACACGAACCCTTATGTCTTCCAGATGATCATCTCTGTAAATTCATGAATTTTTCCGTTCATAAAATCGCCCGTTGTTTTTCTAC
>JAJQHZ010000072.1 GCA_021199475.1 Lachnospiraceae bacterium | reverse complement strand
CGGCACTGCAGGAAAGAGGTATTGACGCTGTGGCAGCAGGTACATATTCCGCTGTTTATACGATTGGGTGTTTTTTAAGCTGCTTTATTGCACCGATTGTGGCCGAAAAACTGCAAAATGTAAAGAAAACGGTGATACTCTTTGCGATATTGGCGTTTTTCGGGACAGGGTTTAGTGTTAGTTATGTTCCGGCGGGTATTCTTCTGGGAGCGGCAATGCTTCTTACAGGTATTTTCGTTGGAGGCAGTATTCCCCTTTTGCTCGGACTGCCTGTACAGTTGAAAGGGATAGGACCTTTATATGCAGGAACAGCCGGAGGATTCATCTCAACAATCGAGCTGATTGGTGCTGTTGTGATTCTTGGTTATATCCTTGTTCCAATATCTGCAGGAAATTATAATATCCTGTTTTTGGCAGGAGGAATTTGTATGTTGATCTGTGCAGCGATTGCAATATTATTACCGAGAACGGAATAAGAAAACTCGCAGCTGTCAAAAAAATTTTCGACAGCTGCGTTTTTTTATGCACACGGCCGCGTAAGGAGTTTTATGGCTTACGCCATACGCGGCCGGCGCGGGCGGATAGGGGAGAAGGGCGTTCCCTTGTGACATGATACTGTTCGCCTATTTCCTCAAGTGTCCAGATTTTCCCATCCACAAACCCAAACCGAAGACGGATGACATCACGTTCCCGATCCGGCAGTGTATCCAATACTTTGCTCATTTCCTGCTGCAGCATGCGAGGGCTTGCTGGAAGTCGTTGATATCAGGGAAACTTTTTGGAGTATGGAAAGCGAGAAGATTTATTTTCAGGGCTGTGCTGACAGCATCGGTTATATGCGGAAGATGAAAATGCTGAAAGGTCAGCCCGATTGAAAACGATGATGTTGTTGTGGCTTATGTCTGTAACCGTGCATTCGACTGGACTCTCCTGATAATGCACGGTTACAACGTAGGTTCTTCTATATCTGGATGTAAAGCGAACAAATATATCTTACTGTCCATTCTGTGCTTTGTAATTTTCGCCCCAGTCCCACATGGCATCCAGAATCGGTTTCAGACTATAGCCTAAATCGGTCAGGGTATATTCTACATGAGGCGGGACTTCCGGGAAGACGGTCCGGATCACCAGCCCGCTTTCTTCCATCTGGCGGAGCTGGGCAGTCAGCACTTTCTGCGAAATATGCCCGATGGATTTTCTTAATTCTCCAAATCGCTTTGTTCCGGGCAGCAGATCCCGAAGAATCAGTACTTTCCATTTATCACTGATCAGGGTCAGTGTCGTTTCTACCGGACAGGTCGGCAATTCTTTTGCCGGCGTTGTTTTGATATCTTTTTCTGTTTCCATGATAAAATCCTCCTCAGAGATGTTATATGGTTTCCATTTGGTAACTATGGCACTTTTTTGTGCTTACTTTACAGGCTCGGCGTTCGGCCTTATTATATAGACAGCGAAAGGGAAAAGCAAGATGGTTCTGATAGCGTCGCTCAAACGCGAAGCGTTTTCTGCATGAGTGACGCGACCTGCCGCCGAACGGATGTGAGGGGGCGCTTCCATCTAGACCGTCTCCCGAAAAGCAAAAATTATTTTTATGGAGGTATTCATCATGAAGAAAGTAATCGAATTCTTAAACGCGAATCCTGTTCAGTATCTTGCAACCGTAGGCCGTGATGGTAAGGCAAAATGCCGTCCGTTCATGTTTGCCGGTGAGATGGATGGAAAGCTTTGGTTCTGCACCAACAATACCAAGGATGTTTACAAGGATATGCAGGAAAATCCGGAGGTTGAGGTTTCTGTATCCAGCCCGGAGTATGCATGGATTCGTTTGCACGGCAAGGCTGTATTTGAGAACAATATGGCAGCAAAGGAAATGTGCATCCAGAACCCAATCGTGAAAGGGCAGTATCAGACCGCTGACAATCCCATCTTCGAGGTATTCTATCTGGAGAATGCACACGGCCTGATCGCGGACTTCTCCGGCAACCCGCCGTATGAGTTCTAAAACAAAATTACGATGCTGAATCAACCGATCAGGAGACTGGCTTTTGTCTCCTGATTGACTTGCGCGAACTGCGTCCGGCGACAGCCGCCCCCTGTTTTGAAAGGGATTCGTTAAGGGAGGATACCATGTGCGATAATAATTATCTGAAAATGCTTGTTGAAGAAATTCATTCTGCCACGGTGGCAACCATTGGAACGGACGGCCATCCCCAGACCCGCACCATAGATATGATAGGAGAGCCGCGCATGAAAGTTGCGCTTCGCGCAAGGCGCGGCCTGCGTCCATACTCGCTGCGCGAGTACGGACATGTGATGCTGTGGGATGAAAATGGCGTATACTTTCTGACAGCGAAAGGAAAGGCTTTTTACACGCAGCTGATGGAGCAGAAGTACATTGCCCTCTCTGCCACAAAGGATAAAAAATCTGTATCCCTCCGCGGCCGGATTCGGAACATTGGCAGTGAGAAGCTGGATGAGATTTTTGAAAAAAACACCTATATGCAGGCGATTTATCCGTCCGATACCCGCAGTGCGCTGGAGGTGTTCCAGCTTTATGAAGCAAGCGGGGAATACTTCGACATCAGCGATCCACCCCATGTGACACGCGACGGCATTGTAATCGGCCAGCCGCAGGCTGTGGAGAGCGGTTATTTTGTAGGAGAAAAATGCATCGGCTGCAAGCTGTGCTATTCTGTCTGTCCGCAGAAATGCATTGACATTTCCACTAAACCGGTAGTAATTGACCAGAGCCGTTGCCTGCACTGCGGAAGATGCGCGGAGATCTGCCCGAAGCAGACGATTGAAAAGAGAGGATAAGAGATCACAGGCAATCAACAGGAGGTTACAGGAGATTATCAGGAATCGCCAGAGATTGTAAGAGAGGGACAGTGTGGAACCATGACACAGGACGAACGCAGGATTTATTTAATCAGGAAACTTCTTTCTGAGGAAAAACAGTACCGGGATATGGAAATTCCGGCAGATGAACAGCAGCAGAAACGGCTTCTGCGGGCGCTGTTCAATATACGGATGCCAAAACCGGTCAGTCCGGATTTTCTGGAAGTGCAGGATCAGTATCTGCAGGAGGCGCTTCACCAAAAAGGGATTACAGATGTTGCTGACCTCACCCCCGTGCAGGACGGCATTTATCTCTGGCAGGGAGACATTACCACGCTTCGCTGCGGAGCGATCGTGAATGCCGCCAATTCTCAGATGCTTGGCTGTTTCTGTCCCAATCATGGTTGCATTGACAATGCGATTCACACATATGCCGGAGTCCAGCTTCGTGCGGCCTGTGCAGAATTGATGGCACAGCAGGGGCATGAGGAGATGGAAACGCCCCCTCACTTGCGTTCGGCGGCAGATCGCTTCGCCCAATTAGAAAACGCTTTGCGTTGGGGCGAAGCTAGGACAGGTGCAGCAAAAATTACGCCCGCGTTTAATCTGCCCTGCGATTATGTGATCCACACGGTTGGGCCGATTGTCACCGGCAGGCTGACGGTAAGAGATAAAGACCTGCTCGCTTCCTGCTACCGCTCCTGTCTGGAACTTGCGGATCAGAATGGAATCAGGAGCATTGCTTTCTGCTGTATTTCCACCGGAGAATTTCATTTTCCAAATGAAAGGGCGGCGCAGGTCGCAGTCAATACGGTAAAGGAATATAAAGAACAGACGCATAGTGAAATCGAGGTGATCTTCAATGTCTTTAAAGACTACGACTTACAAATCTACCGGAACCTCCTTCGGTGAAACATTCAGTAAGCCATTTTCCACGCATACAAAGGCGTCGGATAAAATCGCGCAGCTGAAAAATGAAATCGAGACGGCGGATGCCATTGTGATGGGTGCGGGAGCCGGACTGTCCACATCTGCCGGTTTCACTTACACAGGAGAACGGTTTCAAAAATACTTTCACGATTTCGCGGAGAAATACAGTTTTCGGGATATGTATTCCGGCGGGTTCTATCCCTTTGATACGCTTGAGGAATATTGGGCGTATTGGAGCAGATATATCATGGTTAATCGTTATATGAATGCGCCAAAATCGGTTTATCAGGAATTGTCTTCACTGGTAAAGGATAAGGATTATTTTATCCTGACTACGAATGTGGATCACTGTTTTCAGAAGGCTGGATTTGATAAAAAAAGACTCTTTTATACACAGGGTGATTACGGGCTGTTTCAGTGCAGTGCTCCCTGCCATCAAAAAACGTATAATAATAAGGAAACAGTACATCGGATGGTGGAAGCACAGGGATATACAATAAAGGAAAACGGCGAGATGGAGCTGCCGGACAATACGACTGCTCAAATGACAATTCCTTTAGAACTGGTTGCTCATTGTCCAATCTGCGGCAAGCCAATGACGATGAACCTGCGGGCGGATGATACCTTTGTGGAGGATGAAGGTTGGCACAGGGCGGCGGAACGTTACGCACTGTTCCTTCGCCGTCACCAGAATATGAAAACACTGTTTCTTGAGCTAGGAACGGGTATGAATACACCTGGCATAATAAAATTCAGCTTCTGGCGAATGGTTCACGAGTGGCCGGATGCGACATATGCCTGCATTAACCTGAATGAAGCCTATGCCCCGGATGAAATACGAACGAAATCCATTTGCATCAATAATGATATTGGAAAGGTGTTAGAGCAACTGTAACCTAGGAAGCATAGATCAACACGATGGACCCGGATTTTTATGTGATGAAGATTTCAAAAAAGGCTGAAGTGAAAAAGTAAATTCCACTCTGAAAAGCGCAAAAAATTGGTGGA
>JAJQHZ010000099.1:6240-30096 GCA_021199475.1 Lachnospiraceae bacterium | reverse complement strand
GATGTGTTGTATTAAAATGGCGTTTTATTTAAGAAGTATAATGTTGGTCAACATTTTGAACCGGGTGATGACCTATCAGGTGGATCTGATATCGATTGTTGAGCCGACGGAGATTGAGAAGCTGTATATTGAGGAAGGAAAAGATTACTGCACCCTTTTGACCTGCACCCCTTACGGTGTCAACAGCGAACGGCTTCTGGTGAGGGGCGTGCGGGTGGAAAATGCGGATGAGATGCTGATCCATGTGACTGCTGAGGCGAAGAAGCTTTCGCCGCTTCTGGCAGCACCGGTTCTGGCAGTTCCGATGGTCGTGTTTTTGCTGATCTGGGTGATCTGGGATTCTCACCGGATCAGGAAAAAAGGAACGAATGAAGAGGAAGAGACTTGAACGGCCAGCTGAGACTGGCCTGTTCTTTTTCTGAAAAAAGTTCTCAATGGAAGAAAGGACAGTATGCGTCACAGGATTGGTTCTCTTTGCAAGGCGCTGGGCGCGCTGATGCTGCTTGCGGCTATCGCGCTGCTGGCCTACAATCGATGGGATGACTGGCGGGCCGGGAATTCCGTGGCGACGATCCAGGATGCGCTGGAGAGTGAGAAGGAAGCGGAGAAAACCAGTGTTTCTCTGGTTCCGGAGACGGAAGGCACCGAGACGTCCGAGACGGATATGGCAGAGATGGTGGTCGAAGGAAATGCGTACATTGGCACGCTTTCCGTTCCCAGATACGGGCTGGAGCTGCCGATTTTGTCCGCGTGGAGCTATGATGGCCTGCGGATTGCGCCTGCGCGCTACAGCGGTTCCGTCTGGACCGACAATCTGGTCATTTGCGGGCACAATTACGAGCGCCATTTTGGAAATCTGAAAAATCTGGAGGCAGGGGATTCCATTACCTTTACCGATGTAGATGGAAACGTTTTTAATTATGAGGTGCACGAGGTGACGACGCTCCAGCCGACCGATGTGGAAAAAATGCTGGATGAGGAGAATGAAGACTGGGATCTGACCCTGTTTACCTGCACCCTGGGCGGGCAGGCCAGAGTGACGGTGCGGTGCATGCTCGCAGAGGAGTAGACGAAAACGGGAGGGGATGACATTTGGCAGAGCAGCAGCACGATGTACAGACGGCGAACATCCCTGGCGGGGATGCCGCAAAGACAGAGCAGCAGTATAATTTGCACACAGCGAACATCCCCAGCGAGGATGCCGTTAAGGCAGAGCGGGAGCGGCTGAGCTATCAGAAACGGTACCGGCAGACCCTGCGGACGACCATTTACGCACTTGTCATTGTGGCGGCGGTGGCGGTCTTGCTGGCGACTCTTTTCCTTCCGGTGCTGCAGGTGTCCGGCACCAGCATGGAGCCGACCCTGTCGGATGGCGACATTATTCTTCTGGTAAAGACCAGAAAGTTTGAGACCGGAGATCTGATTGGATTTTACTATCAGAACAAGCTGCTTTTAAAGCGTGTCATCGGCGGCCCCGGCGATTATATTGATATTGACGATGATGGAAATGTGACGGTCAACGGCGAGCCGATCGATGAACCGTATGTGACGGAAAAATCCCTTGGCGAGACGGATCTTACCTATCCATATCAGGTGCCGGAAAACCGGTATTTTGTCATGGGCGATAACCGTGCGACTTCCATCGATTCCCGCAGCAGCGCGATCGGCTGTATTGAGGTCGACCAGATCGTTGGGAAGGTCATTTTGCGGGTATGGCCGCTGAGACAGATTTCATTGATTAATTGATTTTGCTTCTTCATTTTTTACCGGAACCTGCTCCTCCAAATGCGGGGAGCGGGTTCCATATATACAATGATAGTTTGTAAAAGCTCAGAACATGTCTTCACATTTTTTACCTGAGCTGTGACGATCGTCAGCGTTAGCTGCGTCGAGGCTTTTTTAAAGAACAGCGGCCTTCGGTTTATCGCCGGAGACCGCTGCTTTTTTCGCTCAATTCAATGTCTCAGGCGTAAGCACATGAAGGAATCTCTCTTGTTTGTCTTTATGATGCGGTTGTTTTATTCTGCATATGGATGGCATGGTCACATTTTCGACAAACTCTTAAACTATGAGAAATAATTAAAATTAAAATAATTGCATCATAAGCATTGACAAATATTTGCAATTGTGATACGATGCATGCAAGTCAGATTTTAATCATGCATAGAGAAGGAGTTTTTTTCTTATGGACGAAATCAGCCAGATTTTTGACAGAGTTTTTAAACGCATTTTTACATTTTCGGATAAAGCGATCACGAATCTGATCAACGGACTGTTTGGTACAGACTATCCGCCGGACAGCCAGATTGAGTATTCGAATCGGGAAAACACAAAAACGGATCTCACGCACACGTATTCCGATCTGTTCATTGTTATCAACAAGAAGTGGCATTACCATCTGGAGGCACAGATGTACCACGACAACGCGATCGTGATGAGAGTCTTCGAGTACGGATTTTATCATGCACTGGAGACCCGAGAGGACAACTTTACCCTGCGGTTCCCGGAACCGGTGGTGATCTATTTCAGCAATGTTGTGAAGGTTCCGGAGACAAGCAGTATTCGCGTAGTATTGCCTGATCAGCAGGAGTTTACTTACACTGTAAAGAACTTTGCATATCTGGAGCATGACATCGAGGAATTAAACCGGAAAAAGATGATCGTGTTCATTCCGTTTCAGATGGTGCGGGTGAGGGATTTTCTGATTGCGGACGGAAAAGCACGGATTCTTACAGAAAACGAAATACAGGAATTGAAAAATTTTATCGACTCTGATATACTGGGAAGCATAAAAGCAAATCTGCAGGTTGGAAATATTGATTTGAAGGATTACGATCAATTACTGGAGCTCCTGCACCAGCTCTACCAGCAGATTATCCTGCAGTACCAGAAGAAAGGGGGCGATAAGGATATGAAACCATTGCTTCCGGGAGCGATGGAGCTTCCCAATGATAAATATCGTTTTCGGATTGATGAACTTGAGGCGGAAATTGCGGGCCTGAAGGAAGAGAAAGCAGCGATAGCGGAAGAGAAAGCAGCGATAGCGGAAGAGAAAGCGGCGATGGAAGAAAAGAATGCGGCGATGGAAGAAGGGTATACTGCGTTGGCGGAAAAGTATGCAGCGCTGGAGCGTGAGTTGGAGGTTCTTCGCCGCGAGCATCAACAGTAAAAGATGTTCCTGGAAAAGCAGCGCTCAGAATGTTAGCTGCCCGGCTAAGAGATCGGTATCTTGTAGTGAGTCTGGATTTCTAGTGCAGCTGAAAACAGGCACAGCTGAGAACAGGCATGGAAAAAGAGCCCATAGGGGCTCTTTTCTTTGGAAATACACTGCCAGGCAGCATTCCAGCCAGTTATGAATTCTGAGGTAGTATCACGTTAAGTCTCTTTTCCATTTGAAAGATCTGATTCGTAAGTTCTTCAATTTTTTTCATAGCCATATCAAAGTTCCTCCTCATCGCATCGGCTTCCTGTTTTGCTGCATCGGCCTCTTGCTTCGCTATGTCAGCTTCCCGCTCGGCTTTTCCAAATTACACGAATGGATAAAATGCTTTGCACGAATGGTCTGCTGAACCATTGAATTTGGTGATATTATAACTTATCGGAAGGAAAACGCGCTTGCGGGTTTTCACCCGATAAGTTAACGACAGAATCGCCAGATTTTGGAGATTATGAGGCGCTGGACATCCAGTGGATGTCCGTTTAGCGCCGACCGAAGTGGAACGAAGAGCGGTTTTCTTCTCATAATATAGCTTACGAGAAAACGCACAGTTCTCCGTTCATAGCTCCTGGTATCAAATTCTTGAAACGGGCTGACAAAAATTCCATTGGATTTCGCTAATGGGTTAAAAATAGCTAAAGATAGCGGCTGAAAGCGGGGTGACGGTATGATAAATGTGGTAGATAATTATCTTGAAAAATTTAAGCGGCAGCGGCGCACGCACAGACGGCTGATCTGTGTGCTGGTGGTGCTCGCTGTCATTGTGGTGCTGGGTGTATACTGGCAGCTTCGGATGACCGGCGCGGCGCTTGCCAACGAGGTCTATTGCGGCAAGGAAGAGCACACGCATGACGACAGCTGCTATGAGATGGTGCTGGTCTGCGGTCTGGAGGAGTCAGAAGGGACGCCTGGCCATACCCACACGGAGGAATGTTACGAGGAACAGACCGAACTGATCTGCGGTCTCGAGGAGTGCCGGGCGGTCGCAGGCCACACGCACACGGAGGAATGCTACGAAGAACAGACCGAGCTGACCTGCGGCAAGGAAGAGTCCGCGGGGCATGCGCACACGGATGCCTGCTATGATGAGGAAGGAAACCTGATCTGCGGGCAGGAGGAATCCGCAGGCCACACGCACACCGCGGATTGCTATACCACGACCAAAGTCCTGGTCTGCGGCAAGGAAGAACGCGAAGCTGTCGCGGGGCATACGCACACGGAGGCGTGCTATCAGACGACCAAAGTCCTGATCTGCGGCCTGGAGGAATGCGAAGCGACCGCGGGGCACACGCACACGAATGCCTGCTATGAAAAGAAGCTGGTCTGCGGCCTCGAAGAGCACACGCACACCGTAGAATGCCTGATCGACGAGACGGCGGATTTGGAGACTGCTTCCGACTGGGAAGTAACGGTTCCGACCGCGATGAGCGGCGACTGGGCCGACGATCTGGTGGCGGTCGCAAAAAGCCAGCTTGGCTACACGGAAAGCACCGCCAACTTTACCATCGATGACGACGGCGAGACGACACGGGGCTACACCCGCTACGGCGCGTGGGCAGGAAACGAGTACGGCGACTGGGATGCCATGTTCGTCTCCTTCTGCCTGTATTACGCCGACGTACCGCAAACGGAATTTCCGGAGGCGACCGGCGCCTACGCCTGGTCTGTCATCCTGAAAAACATGGGCCTTTACGGGGACGCATCGAATTACGAAGTCCAATCCGGCGACCTTGCCTTTTTTGATGCAGATAATGATGGCAAAATCGACCGCGTCGGCATCGTCGCGGCCGTCAACGAAAGCAGCGGTCAGCTGACCGTGATCGAGGGCGATTATTCGGAAAATAAAAATGATGCTGATGCAGTCTGCAATGTCAGCTATGGCCAGACCGACCAGACCATCGCAGGCTACGGAACTGTATCCGCCGCACAGGAAGCGGGCGAAGAGAGCGAAGCAGAGCGTGAGACGGAGACGGGAACAGAAGCGGAATCGGATTTGGCGGCGAGCGAAGTTAAGAGCGAAGCCGAGGCGGCCGAGACCGAAGCAATCCCGGAAGAGACGGAATCGGATCTGGCGGCGGCTGTAGGTGAGAATGAGACGGAAGCGGCGGAGGATCCCGCAGAGGAGCCCGCGCTTACGCAGCAGACGCTGGAGATCATTTCCGGCGATGCCACCATCACCGTGAGCGGTCTCCTGCCCGAGAACGCAACCATTACTGCGGCTCCTGTAGAGGTCGAAATCGAGGGCGAGAACGTCCTGCTTGCCTTTGATATTTCCATCTTCTATGAGGATGCGGACGGGGAAACGGTTATTTTTGAGCCCGAGGACGGTGCGGTTACCGTGACCATCGAATCCTCCGAGATCACAGACGGCAGTAGTGTGTACTACGTGCCGGAGGAGGGCGAGCCGGAGAAGCTGGATACCACGGAAACTGAAGAGGGCCTGGTCGCATTCGACGCGGAGCATTTTTCTACATACGCTGTGACAAGTTCAGGCAGTGTAGTCGCCAGCGGCACGATTGCCAATGGCGAGGGTGTAGAGGAAGCCATCACCTGGACGATTTATGAAGACGACGCGGGCAACCGCACGCTGGTGATTGAGGGGGATGGCTCGATTCCGGACTATTCGTCTGAGAATGCCGGGCAGCCCTGGTACAGCTACCGCTCCACTGTTTCGACCCTGATTCTGGGAGAGGGCATCACCCGCGTGGGAAAGCAGGCATTCCATGGCAATTATTTCACGGATATTCAGTTTTCCAGTACGGTGACTTCGATTGGACAGTATGCTTTTTCCTACAGCCAGAAGCTGACCTCTGTCACCATTCCGGGAACCATCACTACGGTTGAAAATTATGCGTTTGCGTATTCCTACCACATCTATGATGTGACACTCGAAGAAGGCATTGTGACGATCGGGGATAGTGCTTTTGGCGGCAATTGCGGCAGCAGTGAGGATTGCAGCAATTCCTGGATCACGATCCCGGCGTCAGTGACAAGCATCGGCGAGTATGCGTTTGCGCTGGCGGCCGGCTATATTGTGGCAGATGGGAATACGTATTTCTACGCGGATGAAGATGGTGTACTTTACAGCTATGATGGAACTACTCTGATTGATTATCCCAAACGCAGGGTGGCTGTTTCCTGGACCATTCCGGAGAAGGTCACTACCGTAAAGAAAGGAGCACTCCAGAATGTAAAGTATACCAGTGAAATCTATGTCATGCATCAGGTATCGCTGCCTACGCAGGCGTTTCGCGATTCGAATTATACCTATGTCTACATTGCGGATGATGTGAGTATCCCGCTGACGGACAGCCTGATGTTTTATAATGATCCTTATCTGACGGCCGTGCATCTGCCGGAGAACACGCCGTTGAGAATTTATAACCAGTATTTTAATTCGGACAGTCAGCTGGCCAGTCTGAAAATACCGAAGGGCACTACGCAGATCGATAATCTGGCGTTTTCCGGAACGACAAATCTGGAGACCATGTATTATGATGCGGCTCATGTTACATCCATTCATTCTGCTATTTTCGGGACATCGACGATGCCGCAGTTCGATCTGACCATCGGGACAAATGTGGATTATCTGGTAGCGGATTTCTCTTATATTCTGGAACATGCCACGAGCCTGACCATCGAGGGGCCAAACGCATTTTATATAGAGGATGGGGCGTTTGCCAAAGCTCCGGCGCCATACACCGGACTCTCCGGCTGGATTTATGTGACTGAGGACGGCGTAGTCTATACACTGGATACAGACACGAACGAGGCAACGCTTGTCTATGTTCCGGATGGCGTGACGAGTCTGACCATTCCTGCGGCGATTACGGACGCATTGGACGGAACGGAGGAGGTCACGTTTACTGTCACCACTGTGGCAAAAGATGCCCTGAAATATGCGGAGGATCTGACGGAACTCACATTTGAGGATGCATCAAAGATCACCACGCTGGAAAACTATGCCCTGGCCAATGCGCCGATAACCAGTGTGACGGACAAGGCGGCAAATAGCGGCGCGGGCAGCACCGCAACGACGGTCGCGGATGCGACAGCTCTTTTTACAAATGCTGAAATTGGCTATAACGTGTTTTACAATACAGAACTGGGCGGGGCCGTGGCTGCGAAAAATTATGCCACGGACATGGATGGCAGCGACAGCGTGACGGTGAGCTGTATGACGATTAATGTGATCAAAGGCGACACGACGGAATGGATCGAGACAGATGACGATAATACAACGACGGTTGGCGGGTATTCTTCACTGACTGGTGACACGGTTCAGTTCAGTATTTCTGTGAGCAATAACAGCGGCTCTGCTCAGACCTACCGGGTCTATGTTCAGGTGTCGGAGGACGACTGCTCGCTGAATTATACGGCGGGTGAGACCTTTACCGTGAACGGTGTGACCGTTACCGCTTCCGCCACTGATGACCCGTACACGATGTGTCTGGAGTTTACCGTGGAAGAAGGACAGACCGTGAATTTCACCGTCAACGCCATCTATGACACACCGACATCGGACGGCGGCGGCGTGACCGTCTGGGGTGCACTGGTGGAGACGGATCCTTTGGGAGCCGTAACGGAGACGGAGACGGATGGCGAGATTGAGGCGTACTGGACGACTCTGCGTGATACCTATACACTTGCAAAAAACAATAACAGCCAGACTTCTGTCATCATTACGGCGGATGACGATGGAACGGTCCGCCCTTCCGCGGAACTGAAATGGCAGATTACTTTGACCAGCGAGGGAGATCTGAGCGCCTACGGCGAGGACTACGTGACCGTTGTGACCTATACCGATGTGATGACCCTGCCTGCCGGTATGGAATGGGATGCGGATATTCTGGCGGCGATCAAGGCCGGAACAGTAGTTACCCGGAACAATGTGCTCTATGAGGGAACAACAAAGATCGCGGCTCTGAGCCTGGGAACCACCACAAGCCTTTCCTTAAGCGGACTGAGCGTCAGCTATGATGATGCGACGGATCAGGTGATTCTGACCTGGAAGGTCCGGAATACCGGAGATGTGAACATAAACACTAACACGTTAAATCTGACTGTCTATCCGGAGGCCCTGACGGTGGATATGACGACATATGACACAACTGCTGCGAATGAGATTACGAACACAGCAGACGCGACGGTGAAATACACCTACGGCTCTCCGACGGAACAGGAGGCCAGCGTGACCAAAACCGTCACCGGCGGCGAAGGCACGGTCAAATTATCCAAGACTGGCACGGATGTGACGTATTTTGGCGAGGATCTGACCTATACCTTAAAGGTTTATAATGACGGCGGTCTGCCTTACAAGGACTACCAGGCCTACACCCTGACCGATGCACTGGAGAGCAATTTTTATATAAGTGCGGACAATATGGAGAAGATGTTCGTGGAGGCTGCGGCAGACGGCGCTGAACTGGTGATCACCATCGCAAAGGCAAGCCTGGCAGCGACCGGGGGGTCTGTGACGGATACGAATGGCACCGCGGGCGGCGCTTACGTTAACACCGGCAATTCGGATCTGGATGAGACCGATGGAAATACGCTGGTGATTACTTATATTGAAACGACGGGGCTGTACACCGTTACTGTGAATGGAGACAGCGCAAGCGCGATAAACGGCGCGAGCATCGAGAGTTTGCTTCAAAGCCTGGGATATGGTGTGACGTCCGCTGTCACTTATACCTGTGTCTGGACACTGCCGACCACAACGGAAGACGTGAGTAGAACTCCGACGACCCTCTTTACTCTGACAGGAGGCGGAAGCTATACGTATTCCATCTATGCTACGGTCAAGAGTACCTTCCAGAAGCTGGATGACAGCGACTGGCCGAGCGAGTATCCCAAAACCAGCGCACTGAACTTGAATAACAGCGCCACCCTTGCTTCTGCTGATAATAAAACAAAGAAGACGGTCAAAGCGGATACAGATTCGGTTGTCCGCGAGGCGGTCATTGGCAAGAGCGCTTCTCTGGACGGGAAAGATTTGGGCTCCGCACCGGAGGCTTCGGACGGCGATGTGCTGGATTATACGCTGACCTTCACCCACTATGGCGACGGCAGCTACGACGATCTGCCTATGGTGGATGACCTTTACGGAAGTCAGTATCTGCTGGTACCGTACACCCAGAATAGCAGCAACGGCAGCATTGCGGCAGCCGGGGTAACGAGTGGAACCTGGTCTGGAACCGGTGTAAAAACATACGATTCGGATGGAGACGGAGAGCCGGACTATTATGTGCTGGGTGTCGGCACCTATACGGACGTGGTCGTCGGACAGGACGCGGACGGGAACTGGATGACCGCAGCTTCCATCACCGTGACCTCCGGCGAGGATCAGAGTGTCGAGCTCGATGGGGCGACCAACACCTGGTCCGGCGTTCACAGCCAGATTAAATGGTATTTTGATGAGCTGGACGGCGGCAATTATACGATTCAGATTTCCTACAAAGCACTGGTGGATATCACAGGTTATGAGGCTTCCTACACCATCGGTAATGTGGTGTGGATGAACGACCGCACCGGTTCCCGCATCTATGCCGGTCTCTGGGGCGGCGGCACCATCATCGGCTATGACAAGGACATCGTTGTGGATCAGGGCTCGGACGGGGATGAGGACAACGACGGCCTGGACGACGACAAATATACTTCTGTCAAGGAGGGTGAAACGGTCACCTACCGCCTGACGCTGGAAAGCACCGGCGACGCCGGGACATTCGTGCTGACCGGCGCGAACATCGCGGATCAGCTGCCGAACACCTACGGTGTTTTTGCGTGGACGACGGACAATGTAAAAATCACAAAGATAGAGGTCGATGACAGTGCGGGCGGCAGCGTGACAAACGCGGAAAGCCTGTCGAACAGCAGCAACTGGTCCATCAGCGAGAGCTACAACGGCATCAGCGGTACAGGGACTTATTTCATCGTCTGGGACGATGATGTGAGCGTGTATTTCTCTCAAAACGTGTCGGTCTACATCTATGTGGAACTCACGTATCCGACGAACAGCGAGAGGACGACGGACGCGGACGGCAACGATGTGGGTGTGTGGAACCAATATGCGGATGAGGCACAGGGAACGACTCTGAATAACACGTTTTATGTCTATCGCAACCCGGCTAATGTGACCCATGTGTTGGCACGAGAGGGAGAAGTGACTCTGCAAAAGGGTGTTTATGCTCTGGCGAGGAGCACTTCAAGCATGGGAATCGGCACTTCTTCCGGCGGAACCTACTATGCCACCGGTACAGACCGGAATTATTACAACAATCAGGACAGCAGCTACCGTTACGCGGTTTATTATGTGAGCATTTACAATGGGGCGTCCACCAGACTGTATCTGAATGATCTGTACGATCAGCTTCCGGAAGGCTTTGTGTATACGACGCTGCTGCCCAGTGGCTTTAACTATTCATTTGGGTCACATCTGGCCAGCATTCATACGATCACCACATTGAGCAGCAGCTCCAATCTGAACACGTGGCTGGTCCAGACGGATTCGGATACGACCTATATGAGTGCGGGTGTCAGTGCATCCGTGAACTGTGACGGCACCCTCGTCTTTACCTTCAGCTCCGGTTCCGGCGATTATGCCCTGAAATATGACGAGGATCTGGGACAGTATTACCTGGATAAGGGAGAGGCAATTGTCTTCGGCTATATCTGTGAAATCGGGCTGACAGCCGACACGGAGGACGAGGCAACGAATACCATCGCCATGTCCTACACGGATTACGCCGATGCGGGTGTTACAGAATCCGATAAGTCCTTTGAAGCACGCAATTATGAACCCTACGGCAGCAGCGACAATGATGGAGACTGCACGATCGAGACAAGTGATACCGTACAGACTGAATATGGGTTTGATGACGGCGAGGGAAACAGCAGCTGGCTGGTTTCCGGTGTCACTCTGGAGCGGGGCGGCATCAAACCCGGCATTGATAAAGAGACCGTCAGCTACCAGTCAAGCACCACAAGCACTGTGTATGCTTACGAAAATTCTGTCACGGCTACCGATTTGATTAACTGGGAGGTAACCCTGGTAA
This sequence comes from Lachnospiraceae bacterium, assembly GCA_021199475.1. Taxonomy (GTDB): domain Bacteria; phylum Bacillota; class Clostridia; order Lachnospirales; family Lachnospiraceae; genus Choladousia. The sequence goes on along the minus strand of JAJQHZ010000099.1, from coordinate 18,825 downwards.
ACGGCGGCACCATGAGCATTGTGGATTATGTTGTAACTGACATCATGCCGAATCCATATGTATTTACTGGTCCAGTCGCTTTTACGGCTTATGATTCCACCGGTTCGTCGCAGATTTCAGGCACTCTTTTTACCATCAATACCTCACCGGATACGATATCGAACCTGAGTGCCCTGAACGAGACTACCCTGCCTTCGCTGTCTGTGACGCCAAGCAATTCTTCGACTGCGACCGAGGTAAAAACAGATGGAACCGTGTACAGCATGACTGCATCGCTCACAAATACTACCGCCACGTTTACGCTGTGTTTCTATTTCGACGATGATAATAACCTGGTCATGGAGATTGGGATGAAAGATGCGAAACTGGATGTTCCGGAGGGCGGCAAGCTTGAGATCACCTATACCTCCTGGAATCCCACGACCACCCAGGCCAGCACGACGTACATCAACCAGGTGACGCTGACGCCATCTCAGAGCTTTACCAGCAGCGACATTCAGTCAGGATCAGCTGTGGCAGGCGCTTACGGAACGGTTTTAGGCGCAAGAACGGTCTCTCCGGTGACGGTGGCCGCCGGTTACTCGTCCAACTCATGGAAATCTGTGACGGAATCTGATCAGGGAGGAAACACGGGCAATACAGCTGTTTCTACCGGCTCGGACAACACTATCGCACTATCCGCACCGGACAGCGTATTCACCTATACGCTGAATGTGGAGAATGTCAACGATGTGGCCATCACGAAGCTTGTCTTGATCGACAATCTGCCCTATGAGGGCGATACCTACGCATTTAACGATGAACTGGAGCGTGACAGTGAGTATACGGTTGTGTTGGCCAGCAGTGATTTTGAGGTTGTAATTACCAACGCAGATAACACTACGGAGACACTGACAGCCGGAACAGATTACAAGGTGGAGTACAGCAGCAAGACCGAAAACTTCAGCGGGGATGACCGGTCTGGTACCGCTTCTTCTGACTGGCAGGAGCTGACGAGCAGCACAAACCTCTCCGAGGTAAAATCGATCCGTGTGATCATTACAAAGGAAATCCCGGCGAAAGCCACCGTCGCGGTCAGCTTTGACGCAAAGGTGAGTGATCCGGACAACGTGGACCCCGGCTCCATTGCCTGGAATAACTTCGGCTACCGGTATCAGGTCAACAACTCAAATATCGAGTTGGAAGCGATGCCGCTGGTGGTGGGCGTAAAAGTGCCCTCCGCTCCGGAACTGACCAAGAAGCTGGTGGATCTGGACGGGAATGCGTATACGGCAGATAAGGATACGACGTTCACATTCGTGATCTATGAAGGCGATGAACTGACGGATGCAAATAATAATAACGGCAGCTACACCTCGCAAAGTGAGCTGATAGCTGCGCTGGATGCATTGATTTCAGCAGGTGGTTCAGACGCGAGAAAATACCGGATCGTTACGATCACTGTTCCGGCGGGCAGCTCCGCTTCGGATACGCTGGCACTCTATGGCTCGAATGGGCTGGGGACGGACAGTAATGGCACTACCTGGTGGAGCTGGGAAGAAGGCGAGAAATACACAATCGCAGAGTTTCCGGAAGGAGCATATACGCTGAAGGAATGGGATTCCGGCAACTCGAGACTATCGCAGAGCAATTCCTGCACCTTTACCTATAACGCGTCCACGACCCTGAGCCTGACCTGCGCGAATGTCAGTCAGGTGTGGGATCTGACTCTGACCAAGGTTGATGCGAACATTCAGGACTCCCAGACCGGCGAGTACACGAAACCCCTGAACGGCGCGGTATTCGCCCTGTATACAAAAAATGAAACCCTGAAAATGTCAGACGATGACTACAGTGCGCTTTCTAATACGTATTCGCTCTCGGAATCCGACCTGCCGAAGAAAACCTTTACTACCGGCGAGGGCGCAAGCGCAGTCATCTGGTATCTGATGGATGTACAGATCACAGACACCGACAGCATCACAGGCGCAGATGGTACCTTAAGCTTTACCAACCTGTCTGAGGATGTATATTATCTGGTGGAGGTGAAGGCACCGGATGGCTACAATCTCGACGCCACGCCGATTCCGGTGAGCCGCGGAGATTCCACGGAGGTTTCCAAAACTGTGACCAACGCTCCCGGCTACGAGCTGCCGTCATCCGGCGGCCCGGGGACGTGGAGGTTCACCCTGATCGGCATTCTGCTCATCCTATGCGGCGGTGCGGGGCTGTTGCGAAAATTCGGAAAACTCGGAAAACTCGCAGCGCCGGGTACTATTATGCGGAGCTGAGGCGAAAACTCGGAAAACTCGCAACGCTGGGTACTATTACGCGGAGCTGATGCAAAAGCTCGGAAAATTGGAAAGCTCGGAAAGATTGCGGCGTCTGGCACTGTTACGCGGAGCGGATGCAAAAACAGTGGAAATACAGGAATAAAAATTACAGGACTAAATAAGGAGCAGCGGTTCCCGGTTTATCGCCGGAGACCGCTGTTCTTTTCGCTCAATTCGATGCCTCAGGTGTAAGCACAGGAAGGAATCTTTCTTATTTGTCTTTATGGGAAAGTTCTTTTTACTCTGTATGCGATAATACTGTTACACTTGCCATCAACTCATAAACTATGTATAATAATTAAAAATAAATTATTTGTATCATAAGCATTGACAAATATTTGCGATTGTGATACGATGCATGAAAGTCAGATTTAATCATGCATAGACAAGGAGTTTTTCTTATGGACGAAATCAGCCAGATTTTTGACCGGGTTTTTAAACGTATTTTTACATTTTCTGATAAAGCGATCACGAATCTGATCAACGGACTGTTTGGTACAGACTATCCGCCGGACAGCCAGATTGAGTATTCGAATCGGGAAAACACAAAAACGGATCTCACGCACACGTATTCCGATCTGTTCATTGTTATCAACAAGAAGTGGCATTACCATCTGGAGGCACAGATGTACCACGACAACGCGATCGTGATGAGAGTCTTCGAGTACGGATTTTATCATGCACTGGAGACCCGAGAGGACAACTTTACCCTGCGGTTCCCGGAACCGGTGGTGATCTATTTCAGCAATGTTGTGAAGGTTCCGGAGACAAGCAGTATTCGCGTAGTATTGCCTGATCAGCAGGAGTTTACTTACACTGTAAAGAACTTTGCATATCTGGAGCATGACATCGAGGAATTAAACCGGAAAAAGATGATCGTGTTCATTCCGTTTCAGATGGTGCGGGTGAGGGATTTTCTGATTGCGGACGGAAAAGCACGGATTCTTACAGAAAACGAAATACAGGAATTGAAAAATTTTATCGACTCTGATATACTGGGAAGCATAAAAGCAAATCTGCAGGTTGGAAATATTGATTTGAAGGATTACGATCAATTACTGGAGCTCCTGCACCAGCTCTACCAGCAGATTATCCTGCAGTACCAGAAGAAAGGGGGCGATAAGGATATGAAACCATTGCTTCCGGGAGCGATGGAGCTTCCTAATGATAAATATCGTTTTCGAATTGATGAACTTGAGGTGGAAATTGCGGACCTGAAGGAAGAAAATGCGACGATGGCAGAAGAGAAAGCAGCGATAGCAGAAGAGAAAGCAGCGTTGACAGAAAAGTGCACAGCGCTGGAGCGTGAGTTGGAGGCTCTTCGCCGCGAGCATGAACAGTAAAGGACGTTCTTGGAAAAGCAACGATCAGAACGTTGGCTGCCCAGCTAAGAGAACGGTATCTTGTGGTGAGTCTGGATTTCTGGCGCAGCTGAGAACAGGCATGGAAAAAGAGCCCTTAGGGGCTCTTTTTTGCAGGGATATATAGCTGGCAGCATATGCTTTGCCGGATCGGCTTTCCGTTCGGCCTCCTCGTCTCTGGTGCGCCCTCGTTCTGTATTCTTCATCTCTTCTCTGCGGCCCTCATCACGGTCTAAAATGGGATTCGAGCGGATATCGCATGAATGGCCAAAATGTATTGCACGAATGGTTTATTGAACCGATGAATTTGGTGTTATTATGACTTAAAAGAAAACTCACAGTTTTTAATTCACAGTTCCTGGTGCCATAATCCTCGAAACAGGTTGACCAAAATTCCATTGGGTTTAGACGATGGATTGAAAATAGCCTGGCATACCGGCTGAAAGCGGGGTGGCGGTATGATAAATCTGGTAAATACGTATCTTGAAAAATTCAAGCGGGAGCGGCGCATGCGCAGACGGCTGGTCTGTGTATTGCTGGTTCTCGCTCTTTTAGTGGGTTCGGGCGTATACTGGCAGCTCCGGCTGACCGGCGCGGCGCTGACAAACGAGGTCTATTGCGGAAAAGAAGAGCACACGCATGACGACAGCTGCTATGAGCTGGTGCTGGTGTGCGGTCTGGAAGAGAGCGGGGGCAGTGCCGGTCACACGCACACGGAAGAATGCTATGAGGAGCAGACTGAGCTGATCTGCGGTCAGGAGGAATGTGCGGCAGTTGAAGGCCATACGCATACCGACGCCTGCTACGAAGAGCAGACGGAGCTCACCTGCGGAAAGGAAGAGTCGGAAGGCCATACGCATACGGAGACGTGCTACGGCGAAGACGGCAGCCTGATCTGCGACAAGGAGGAATCCGCGGGTCACACCCATACTGCGGACTGCTACACCACGATAAGGGTCCTGGTTTGCGGCAAGGAGGAGTGCGAGGCAGTGGCCGGTCATACGCACACCGAGGCGTGCTATCAGACGACAAAGGTCTTGATTTGCGGTCAGGAGGAAAGCGCGGCGGTCGAAGGCCATACTCATACCGATGAATGCTATGAAAAGCAGCTCGTGTGCGGCCTGGAAGAGCACACGCACACGGTCGAGTGCCTGATTGACGAGAACGCGGACGTGGAGACCGCTTCTGATTGGGAGGCGACGCTCCCGGCTGATTTAAGCGGCGCGTGGGCGGACGACCTTGTGGCTGTGGCAAAAAGCCAGCTCGGCTACACCGAAAGCACCGCTAACTTCAAGCTGGCCGACGATGGCGAGACCCGGCAGGGCTATACCCGCTACGGCGCGTGGGCTGGAAACGAGTACGGCGACTGGGACGCCATGTTTGTCTCCTTCTGTCTGCATTACGCCGATATCCCGCAAACCGAATTCCCGGAGGCGACCGGCGCCTACGCCTGGTCGGTCACATTGAAAAACATGGGGTTGTACATCGATGCATCGGTCGCAACGCTGTCCGCGGCAGCAGCTGAGGATGGTTCCACAGCGTTGTCTGCCGACGGTTCTGCTGTGTCTTCTGCGGATGGTTCTGCGAATGGTACGACGGACGCTTCTGCGGATGCCTCCGCAGCGGAATCCGCCGATACAACGGACAACACGATTACCGCAGGCGATCTGATTTTCTTCGACACCGATGACGATGGAAAAATCGACCGCGTCGGCATTGTGATCAGCACCGATGAAAAAAGCAGCAAACTGACGGTCATCGAAGGAGACTATGCGGAAAGCAAGAACGATACGGATGCCGTTTGCAAAACTGAATACAGCATAAGCGATGAAACAATTGTCGGCTATGGCACACTTCCGGAGCAGGACGATGAGGCGGAAGCGGAAACTGAGACCACAAATAAGAGTGAAGCGGAATCAGAGACGGAAATAGAAACCGAAACAGAAACCGGAATGGAGGCGCAGACTGAGAATGCGCTCGAGGGTAAAACGGAATCAGGTGCGGAAATAGAGACCGGGACGGAAATGGAAGCAGAGTCTGAAACCGAGATTATCATCGAAGACGAAACAGAAGCAGAGTCCGAAATAGAGACTGAGCTTGAGAAGGAGACAGAAAGCGAGACAGAAACGGAGAGCGCAGGCGTCTCATTCACCAGCGAGTGCGAAGAATACACAGTAGTCGTCACGTACGGCGAGGATGCGGAGATTCCGGAAAATGCCGTGCTGGTAGTGGAAGAGTACGAATCCGATTCCGAAACCTATCAGGCATATTATGCGAAAGCAGCTTCGCTGTATGGCTGGAATGATACCGCTGCTGAGGAAACAGCGGACGCGGAAGGAACGTCAGATTCAGAGGAAACATCTGCGGAAGAAATCGGAGCAGGTGCGGAAGCAGCCGATGCAGAGGCGGCGGAAGTCGCAGCGGAAGCAGCCGACGTGGATGGAACCGGGACTGCAGCGGAAGCAGCCGAAGTAGAAGGAACGGAACCCGCCGCAGAAGCTGGTACAGAGTCAACGGATGCAGAGGGAACAGAGGCCGCAGCGGAAGCTGTAGATGCAGGCATGAGTGCCGACTTTCGGTTGTTTTCGATTGCTTTGTATGTCGACGGAGAGAAGGTCGAACCGATCGCACAGGGCAGTGCCACCTTCACATTCCATAACCGGGAAACAGAGACTTCCTATGCCGTGACCGGATTTGGCGAAGCAGACGGGGAAGCCACCGCGCTGGCATTCACATCCGAATACAACGAAGAAGCCGGGGATCAGACCCTTTGCTTTGCTATGAGCGAAGGAACCTATTATGCAATCTCGACCGCTGCTAATGAAAACGCAGAGGAAGAAACGGTTGAGGAAACCGAAGAAGAACTGACGACCCTGACGGTCGAAGGCGAAGACTACATCGTAACCGTAACCTACGGCGCAGATGCAAACCTGCCGGAGAACGTAGAATTAAGCGTATCCGAATACGCGCAGGATTCCGAAAACTGGCAGGCCAGCTACGCGGAAGCGGCGGCTCTGTATGGATGGAATCTGGAAGACGACGAGGACAGTGATACAGAAGCGGATGCTTCAGAAAGCGCGGATGTAGCAGAAAACTCGGATGGTTCGGAAAGTGCGGCGGCTTCAGAAAGTGCGGCGGCATCGGAAAGCGTGGTAGCATCGGAAAGTGCAGAAGCATCAGAAAATGCAGAAGCCTCCGAAGTCTTAGATTCTTCAGAATCGGCGGCTGTGGCAGAGGAAGGTGCTTCCGATGCGGCAGATGCAGCTGACACAGCAAATGACGCCGGAGAAGCAGAGACTGAGGCCGCAGACACTGATGAAGCTGGGTCCGAAGAAACAGAATCCTCCGAGACGGAAGAACCCTACCATGGATTCCGCCTGTTTAACATCGGTCTGTACGCGGACGGCGAAGAAATCGAGCCGGACGCAGCCGTAACCGTCACGATTTCCTATCTCGAGAAAGATGGATTGGCGAATTACTCCGTCACGCACTTTGGCGGGGAGACCACAGAGACGATGGATGCCTGGTCCGACTACGAGGACGGGAACCAGACTATCACATTCGAAGCAGAAGGGTTTTCGGATTATGGGATTTCACTGGCTGCCATTAGTGGGGAGACTACTGTACAGGTAGGGTCGAGCATCGATCTGACAAGCGAAAGTGGTAATAATAACCACAAATGGACTTATACAAGTAATGATGGAGGCGAGGTAAATATTGTCTCAAACAATAGATCCGTTACGGTCACTGGCGTGGCAGTGGGCACTGTGACGATCACGCATACATGGGGGAACAATTATAATAATAGAGAAACCTACACCGTCACTGTTACTGCAGCCACTCCGGCAGCATCCGTCGTCCTGAGCCTTGGCAATGGAAACGGAATCCTGCAGGACAGCGACTATTCTGGCGGCAGCCAGGGAAGCGGCGGAACGGACCTTCGCTATACCGTTGATTTGTCAACTGCAACGGCTGACAGTGATGGGAAGGTCACAATTCATCTGCCTTCGGAAAGTGATTTGGGTGGCACTTCAACAAACTCTTTCACGATAGTAGATGCGGCTGACACGAGCAGCAATACTGCAATCACCGTGGATTTGGCCAATGAGGCGGCTCCGTATGAATGGAAGCTGGTGGGGTGGATCAATATCGCCACTGGTGAGTACTATGATGTCAGCGGCGGCTCGGTCGACGCTACGGTCGATTTAGATGATAACAATGTTTTTTACGCGGACTGGATCGCCGAAAGCTATGATTATGGTTCCGGCTCGTCATTGGGCGAGGATACTAGCAGCTTCATCACTATTCAGATGTTCGATTATAACGAGCTGTTTAATATGTATAGTGCTTCTCTGACACAGTCCGGGCTGACGAGTGAGACATGGACAGACAGCGGAAGCCTGTATTCAGACCTTCAGATCAGAGGGAGTTCAAATGTACTGGATAAAAGCTTTATTTTTCAGAACAGCCGGACGAATAACAGCAGTGACAGTGCCAGTGATAGTAATGGTTTGCTTGGCTATGTGAAAAGCCTGAGCACTTGGAATCAAAATAATGAAGTGGCCTATACGGACTGGAGTATGAGTACGGCTTCGGGTTCGTCCGTGCTTGGCAAACTTTATGACACCAGTGGTGATACGGTTGGTGTGGAGTATGTTGGCTCCGCAAACTATCTCTTCCAGATTGATAGTGAAGGCTATTACTATTTTGATTCTAACGAAAATGGTGCTGCCTATAATCAGAGTGCACAGAGATTTTATTTGTCTGACTCGAAAACAACTGTGACTGAAGGCAGTAGTGACTATGGAACTGCCTTTTTCCCGTATAATGAGGTGGGCACTTATACCAGTATCAGCAACGGCACACTGAACTACTGGTTTGGTATGTGTATAGAAATGGATTTCTATCTGCCCAATGATGTAGGAACTTCCGGAGGAAATCAATACAATGGAGAGAACATGGTGTTCGAATTCTCTGGAGATGATGATGTCTGGGTATTTGTGGATGATCAGCTGGTAATGAACATGAGTGGCATTCACAGTACGATGGAGGGTTCCATTGATTTTTCAACCGGTGCAGTTGAAGTGAAAGATACGGAATTCAGTTGGAGTTATTATTACACATATAGTTCAAGCGATACGTTAACCGGCATCTCCGCTGGCACTCACACCCTGAAAGTCTATTATATGGAGCGCGGTGCGTGGGATTCCAATATGATGATGCGATTCAACACAGTTCCGCGCTCAAAACTGGAGGCGGCCGAAGCCGGAACGATGAGTGTCACAAAGGTATGGCAGGATTCAGAGGGAACTGAAGTGAAGTATGCGGATACCACCAGTTACCCGTCTGTGACTATGGGCCTGTTCCTGAAAACGGGCGTGACATCGGGCACGGATAATGGGGATGGAACGGTTACTTATACTTATAATGGAACGAGTTATAAGGTGGAGAGTGATGGATACTCCTATGATGATGCGGACGGATATGTGAACGCCTATCTCAGCGGCGGCTATCTGTATGTTCGGGTTGACACGCGGGCGGTGAATTATGACAACGAATGGACGTATACCTGGGAGCTGCTGGATTCGGATAATACTTATGAAGTGCTGGAGTTGACCGATCTGTCCAACTATACAACGACATCGACGCACAGTACCATACAGGAGTATGATTATTGGAAAGCGGTCAGTGCGACGGATTTGAATGGAACGATTACTTATGACAATGGCACGTACACCCGAACTGGGGGAAGTCTGACGGATGGTATGAAGATTTTACTGACGGATGGCGCGCAGAATGGGACGGCGAGTACATCCGGCTATCCGGTCACGTACAACGGATATTTGATTGACAGTAGCGGCACCATTTCAACGCAGGAAGCCCAATTTTCTCAGGCGGCAACAGAATCTACAGCGAACAGTGGTACTTATATCTATGGCGTGACTTCCGATACTTATGTGAACGAGACATCCATCTGGACGGTAGAGCTGACTGGGGAGTATGCGACATTCAATTATAATAACAGTGCCACCACCTATGCGCCGACGTTCTATCTGAAGGATTCCTCGGGAAACTATCTGGCGATTACCGGTTCTGCCGGAAACTATAGCCTGACTACAGTTAGTAATCAAAGTGAGGCGACGAAGTTTTCGTATAATGAACTGGGCGAGTTAAATACAGAAGACAATTCTGGTCTGAAGGTTATCATCGAATCAAACGGGTCGTATGCTTTGGTCGAAGGACGGAAGACAGATACGGATACAAGGAATGTGAAAATTTACGTGGAGGAAACGATATCTACGGATGGAAAGGCCTACACCATCACCAACAAACGTCTGCCGATCATCACCCTGCAGAAGGTGAGTTCAGAAAGCACGAGCACGGTTCTTTCCGGCGCGGAATTTGTTTTGTACAAAGAGAACGCAGGCTCTTCACCGGCGTACGTATATTATTCCTACGACAGCGCGAATGGCGTGTCCTGGGTGGAAACCGAGAATAAGCTGACAACAGATGCGGTTGGCTCCATTTCGTTTAACAGCCTGCCGGATGGTACCTACTACCTGAAAGAGATCACCGCGCCGGACGGATATAATCTTTTAAGTGGAACGATTGAATTTACGGTGACGGATGGAAAAATCGCAGCGTATAAATTGACAGACAGCAGCGGAAATGAGATAACGGGTCTGGTCAGTGTTCCGGATTTGTCCACGACCAGCCTGACGATTCAGGTGATGAACACCCCTGGCTATGAGCTCCCGTCGGCGGGCGGGCCGGGTACCTGGATGTTTACGCTGACGGGTCTTATCCTGAGCGGAGGTGCGGCGCTGATGCTTTTGTACAGATACGGGAAAAGGAAAAGCGGAAATCGGATTTGTCTTCGGATGCTGATGCCGGTGTTTCTTCTGACGGCGGTGATTTCCGGCGGGATGTCGGTATCGGCGTCGGCAACGGCGCTGGCTGACACGGAGCGTTCCGGCGAGGCATCGGTGACTGCCCTTTCATATACGGAGCTTCCGGATCCGGACCGGACGGGGTCGATTACTCTGACGCTGACGGACGACGATACCGGGGCGGCGATTCCCGGCGGCACGATTGCGATTTATCAGGTGGCGGAGCTTGTGTCCGGCGACACCGGCTATACGTGGCAGTACACGGACGCGTTTTCGGGCTGTACCGAGCCGCTGGATTATCTGGAATCGACGGATCTGGTGAACAGCCTGGTGAACTATGCCAGTGAGAATCAGCTGGAAGCGACCGCGATTTCGATTGATTCGCAGGGGAAGGCATACTATGAGGGGGCGAACGTAGGGCTGTATCTGATTCTACAGACGCAGGCGGCCGAAAATTATGACGCATTCCTTCCATTTTTGGGGAGCGTTCCGTATGAGACCGCATCCGGATGGGTGTATGATGTAGATGCGACTCCGAAGATGGAGCCGATCAAGCAAAGGGAGACGGAGGCGCAGGGCGGCGGCGAAACAGAGTCTGGAACCGGCACGCAGACAGAGGGCGGAACACAGACCGAGAGCGGGACGCAGTCAGAGAGTGCAGGCAATGTACAGTCGGAGAGCGGCGCAGGCGGCACCGAGGCTGCAGGCGATGACGATACCGAATCCGGGAGCACGAGTGGGACAAATGCGGATACCGAGCCGCAGACGGAAAGTGGGAGCGGGTCGGAGACTCTGCCGCAGACCGGGCAGCTGTTCTGGCCGATTCCACTGCTGGCAGTGCTTGGCGTGCTGTTCATCGCTGCAGGATGTTTCCTGACAGGGAAAGAGAAGAAATAAGAGATGACCATGCCGTCGTATATAGTTTCCGGCTTGCGAAACAGTTTGGCTTGTGGTAATCTGGAGTTGTAGTTTTTGCCGGCCCCAATGGTTCAGGAAGCAGTATAAAGTGAAAAATGGGATTTGCTGGAGGACAATAAGAGACAGCGAAGAGACGGGAGCAGGTTATGGAGGAGAAGGAATTGCGGCGAATGAACCGCACAGAGCTGATAGAGATTATCTACGCGCTGCAGCAGCAAGGGAAGACGATTCAGTCAGAAAACGAAGAGCTGCATCGGCAGCTGGATGACAAAACGATTCGCATCGAAAACGCGGGCTCTATCGCTGAGGCTGCGTTAAGCCTGAATCGGATTTTTGAGGATGCCGAAGCCGCGGCGCAGCAGTATCTGGACTCGGTCCGGGCTGCGTGCCAGCCCAAGCTGCAGCAGACGGAAGAGGACGCGAGCTTGCAGGCTGCCAAGAACGCGGGAGTGCAGGTGGAGGTAGATGACGGAACCCGGAAGCCGGAAGCACCGCATCAGGAAAGCACCCGCCTCATAGAAGAGACGCAGCGCGAGTACGACCAGATGTTAGAGGAAGCGCGGCAGGAGAGTGCCCATCTTATAGAAGAAGCCCGGCAAGAAAGCGCTCGGATGCGAGAGAAGAGCCTTACGGAGGCGCAGGAGGAAAGCGCGAACATACTGGAAAGTGCCGAGCAGGAGCGGAACAGCCTGATGGAACAGACAAAGCAGGAGTGTGATCAGGTGGCGGAAGCGGCGCGGCAGGAATGTGCTCAGATGCGGGAGAAGAGCTTCGCGGAAGCGCAGCAGGAATGCGATGTACTTCGTGAGAAGAGTCTTGCCCAGACACAGCAGGAATGCGACACTCTTCGTGAGAAGAGCCTTGCGGAGACACAGCAGGAATGCGATGCACTTCGTGAGAAGAGCCTTGCGGAAACGCAGCAGGAATGCGATGCGCTTCGGGAGAAGAACCTTGCGGAGATGCAGCAGGAATGCGGCGCGCTTCGTGAGAAGAGCCTTGCCCAGACGCAGCAGGAATGCGATGCGCTCCGGGAGAAGAGCTTCGCGGAGACGCAGCAGGAATGCGATGCGCTTCGGGAGAAGAACCTTGCCCAGACGCAGCAGG
>JAJQHZ010000099.1:0-6140 GCA_021199475.1 Lachnospiraceae bacterium | reverse complement strand
ACGCAGCAGGAATGCGATGCGCTTCGGGAGAAGAACCTTGCCCAGACGCAGCAGGAATGCGATGCACTCCGGGAGGAGGCACAGGCGCAGGCGCAGAGTACAATGGACGTTTTCTTTCAGGAAATCAGACAGCTGCTGGATAAATACCCGGTGATTGCGGAGTATCTCGATAACAAGTATAACGCTGGAGAGGACAGCACCGGAGCCTGATTCAACCGTGAAAACCTGGAGATATCATTTTGACCGGAAGCGAATTGTCTTCCGGTCGATTTGATTTACTGGCTGTTTTTATAGAGTTTCTGCTTTTGCTTGTGGCGGCAGCCTGCAGTCGATTGGTCAAAGCCAGATTCCGATTGAAAAAAATGCCTGAAAAAATTCGGAATGTTACACCCGCGCCTTGTATTTCCTGATTTCGCATGGTAAAATAAGTGTTGACTAACACGATAGATTTGTTTCGTGGAATGGGGCGTTCAGCACTGCTGCGCAAATGAGCGGATTGACGTCCTGACGGTTAAAAAGAAAGGCTTATGTACAGAATGAAATGACAGCTGTTGGCGGTCGTGTGATATAGAACATCTTCCTGCTAAAAAACAGTCTGGTTCGGCATTTCAGCCGACGAGGAGACAAGGGGATGAAAAATCTGGTAACTGCCTATCTTGAAAAATTTAAGAAGGAGCGGCGCATGCGCATGCGGCTGGTCAGCGTGCTGGTTCTGCTCGCCATCGTGGTGGGCACGGGCGTGTACTGGCAGCTCCGGATGACTGGCTCAGCGTTGACGAATGAGGTGTTTTGCGGCAAGGAAGAGCACACGCACGACGACAGCTGCTACGAGCTGGTGCTGGTGTGCGGCCTTGAAGAGAGCGAGGGCACGGCCGGTCACACGCACACGGAGGCCTGCTATGAGGAGCAGACCGAGCTGATCTGCGGCCAGGAGGAATCCGCGGCGGTCGAAGGCCATACGCATACCGACGCGTGCTACGAGGAACAGACCGAGCTGACCTGCGGTCTGGAAGAATCTGCGGGCCACACGCATACGGAAGACTGCTACGACGAAGACGGGAATCTGACCTGCGGTCTTGAGGAATCCGCTGGCCATACCCATACCGCAGACTGTTACACCACGACAAAGGTGCTGGCGTGCGGTCAGGAGGAACGGGAAGCCGTCGCGGGTCATACGCACACCGAGGCGTGCTATCAGATGACAAAGATCCTGATCTGCGGTCAGGAGGAAAGTGCGGCTGTTGAAGGCCACACCCATACTGACGAATGTTATGAAAAACAGCTCGTGTGCGGCAAGGAAGAGCACACGCATACCGTCGCGTGCCTGATTGACGAGAACGCGGACGTAGAGACCGCGTTCGACTGGGAGGCGACCCTACCGACCACGTTAAGCGGCGTCTGGGCGGACGACCTCGTGGCCGTGGCCAAAAGCCAGCTCGGCTACACCGAGAGCACGGCCAACTTCAAACTGGCCGACGATGGTGAGACCCGTCAGGGCTACACCCGTTACGGCGCATGGGCAGGAAACGAGTACGGCGATTGGGACGCCATGTTCGTCTCTTTCTGCCTGCATTATGCCGACATATCACAGGATGACTTCCCCGAGGCGACCGGTGCCTACGCATGGTCCGTTACTCTGAAAAATATGGGGCTCTACATCGATGCTTCCGAAGCGACGTTAACTGCAGCATCTTCCGCAGTTGCGACCACGGATGCTTCCACAGCCTCGTCAGCGGATGAGTCAGCAGTTAGCTCAGCCGGGGAGTCAGCGGATGGCTCAGCCGACGAATCTGCGGATAGTTCAGAAACTGCATCCGCAGCAGAATCCGTTGATACTTCCAACAATGCAATTACAGCTGGAGATCTGATTTTCTTCGATACCGACGACGATGGCAAAATCGACCGCGTCGGCATTGTCATCGGCACCGACGAAGGAACCGGCAAGCTGACCGTCATCGAGGGAGACTATGCGGAGAGCGACGGCGACACCGATGCTGTCTGCAAAAACGAGTATAGCCTAAGCGACAAAACGATTGCCGGGTATGGGACCCTTCCGGAGCAGGAGGACGCGGCGGGAGCGGAATCGGAAACCAAAACCGAGGCGGAAACTGAAATTGAATCCGAAAAGGAATCCGGGTCCGGGAACGAAACGGAAAACGAGTCTGAATCTGAGAACGAGAATGCGGCAGAACCGGAGTCCGAAACAGAGAGCGTAATCGAAAGCGAAACCGAATCAGAATCCGGGACGGAGAACGCGGGCGCCTCCTACAGCAGCGAATGCGAAGATTACACCGTCGTCGTTACCTACGGCGGGGACGCGGAGATTTCGGAAGACGCCGTGCTGGTCGTAGAAGAGTACACTTCCGATTCCGAGACCTACCAGACATATTACGCAAAAGCGGCGGCTCTGTATGGGTGGAATGACACGGAAGAAGCAGCGGATGCGGCGAATGCAGAGGAAATGGATGCCTCGGCGGAAGTTTCTGAGGCCGCAGCGGAAGCATCCGATGCGGGAACAGCAGAGAACGCCGCAGAAGCAACAAATGCGGAAGGAACAGAGGCTGCAGCAGAGACAGCGAATGCTGGCAACGGCTCAGAGTTCCGGTTGTTTTCGATAGGCTTGTATGTCGACGGAGAGAAGGTCGAACCGGACGCACCGGGCAGTGTCGCTTTCACGTTCCATAATCGCGCAGCAGAGACCGCTTACGCCGTAACCGGATTTGGCGAAGAAGATGCGGAAGGCGTCGCCGCCGAGTTCGCATCCGAATACAGCGAAGAATCCGGGGATCAGACCCTGCAGTTTGCTTTGGATGGGGGCACGTATTATGCAATCTCAGCCAGTACAAACGCAGAAGCAGATGACGAATCGGTCGAGGAAACCGAAGAACTGACGACGCTGACGGCAGAAGGAGAAGACTACATCGTAACCGTAACCTACGGCGCAGACGCAGGACTGCCTGAAAACGTCGAACTCGAGGTGTCCGAATACGCACAGGACTCCGAAATTTATCAGAGCCGCTACGCAGAAGCAGCGGCGCTCTATGGCTGGGATCAGGAAGACAACGCCGAAGCGGGCACTTCAGAAATCACAGAAGCCTTAGAAACCGCAGAAGTCTCAGAAAGCGCAGAGACATCGGGGACATCAGAAACAGCTGAAAATTCAGAAGCAACAGAAACAACAGAAACAGCAGGCTCGGAGGTGGCTTCCATTTCAGCAGGAGCTGATAATGAAACCAGCGAGACCGGAACCGCTGAAACAGGAACCGAAGAGACCGGACTCGAAGAGTCAGACACCCTTGAGGCGGAAGAACTTTATCACGGATTCCGCCTGTTCAACATTGGCCTTTATGTGGACGGCGAGGAAGCAGAACCCGCCGCCGCAGTGACCGTCACGATTTCCTATCTTGGAAAAGACGGGATGGAAACCTATACCGTCACGCACTTTGGCGACGAAGACACCCAAAACGTAGATGCCACCTCAGAATACGAAGACGGAAGCCAGACACAGACAATCACATTTGATGCGGATGGATTCTCGGATTACGGGATTGCGCTGGCGGCGGAGGAGGTAACGACATATACTTCGTTGAGTGAATTTCTCTTTTGGACGTGGAATAGCAGTAATACGAAGAGGGGTACTCATAATAGTATCGCTGATGCACTGTCTTATACAGATTCTGATAATGTGACTTGGTATTTGATACCAGTTAGTTATCTTGTGTCTGATTATGCGAGTGACGGCTATGTATTCTATGAGAGTAAAACCGATAGTTGCCCATTTTATTACGTTCCAAATGCGTATACTACTGCAAGTGCCAGCGCTGCTACCGGGGAAGCTTCATATGTTTCTGTTACTTTGAATGGAACGCCAACTTGGTATATTCGTGTGCAGGATACGACTGGATTAACTCCTCATCGTTCTAACGTTTTCTACATTCCGTCCGCGGATTCTGTCGTCCTGAACCTTGGCAACGGCAATGGTACAAAAAGTGCTGTTGAGTATGTTGGCGGAACTGACAAGACTGGGACAGACGCATTACGATATCAGATCAACGACTTATCGGATTATGCTGCTGCGTCGACGGGACTGGTGACAATTCATCTGCCGAGTGATGATGATATCAACAGCAGCGATGCGTTTACTGTAGTAGATGAGGTTGGCTCCTATGAAGCAATCACAGTTTCCTTAAGTCCGGAAAGCCAGTATGAGTATGAACTGGTTGGCTGGATTAATATTGCCACTGGTGAATATTATGATGTTAGCGGCGGCTCTGTAACGGCTGAAGTCGATCTGGAAAATAAAAATGTGTTTTATGCGGACTGGATTGCGGCCAGCTATGATCATAGTGGAAACGGAACTTTAGTGGACACGGCGGATACCAGTAGCTTTGTGACAATCCGTATGTTTGATTATAACGAACTCTTTGACTTGTATAGTGCAACCCTTGCCCAGACCAGTGTCACTTCGGAATCTTGGGCGGTGGCAGGCGCCATGTATGAGACTCCGATTTTGACGAACTTGGTATCCTCGCTGACGAAAATTGACAATAGTGCAATCGTTTTTTTCGACACATCGAATACGACAGGAACCCTGGAAAATGTGAGTGGAAGAGCTAGCTCGGCTCCGAACTACTGGACGAAAAATGTCTCCAGTGTGCAGAATGCGAACCTGCCCTATCAGGGTATTGTAGGAAAATTTGAAGCTACCAACGCAAGTTCGGAAATCGTAACCCGCCTTTTTGACACGTCCGGAGGTACACTTGGCGTTACCTACGTTGGAGAGGCAAATTACCTGTTTTCCTATAACGATAAAACTGGATATTATTCGTATGATTCAGACAGCAATGCCGCTGTATATAACCAAAGCCAGAAACGGTTTTATGTCTATGATAAGACAATGAATCTGGGCGGTGTTGGAGAGGGCGGATTTCTACCTTACAATGATTATACCGGTAGCGCATATAACACAGATGACGGTTTTGTGAATTATTGGTTTGGCGTGAATGTGGAACTGGATTTTTATCTTCCAAATGACGCTGGCGCGAATAATGGTGATGCTAATAAGGTTAATGGCAATGATATGGTTTTTGAATTCTCCGGTGATGATGATATCTGGATTTATATTGATGGAAAACTGGTTCTGGATATGGGAGGAATCCACAGTCGAACGGAGGGAAAGATTAATTTTTCCACTGGTGAGGTTACAATTGCAGAAGGGACATCTTATGAGATAAAGATAAGCGAGGATTTTACATGTTCTGCCGGGGCGCATACGATGACCATTTATTACATGGAACGAGGTGCGTCAGCATCCAATATGAAAATCACTTTCAATATTTTCCCGAGCTGGATGTATGCGAGTGCAGATGCGGGAACGATGAAGGTGACAAAGGTATGGGAGGACAGTGAGACAACACATGAGACGATTGCAGTTGGGCTTTTTGAGCAGATAGACATCAATGATTGCACGGTGACTAGTGACAGTACGTATACTTATTATGGATATGATGGAACAACCTATAATGTTGATACAAACGGATATTCGTATGATTCGAGTCATTTTGTAAATGCTTATTATTCCCAAAACGGATATTTGTATGTGCGGGTGGACACTAAAACGCTGAGCGATAGCAATAATTGGACGTATACCTGGGAACTGCTGGACGAAAGCAAGACATATGAGATATTGGAGCTTACAACACTGGAAAATTATATCACTTCCTCAGAAAAAGCGTCATTACAAAGCTGGAATTACTGGAGTGTTGCGGGTTCCCGGCAGCTAAACGGAACGGTCACCTATGATGATACTACAAAAATCGGAACTTATACCGGTGTTCTGACGGACGGTCTGGAAGTGGTTTTGACGGATGGGGCGCAAACCGGAACGGCATATTATGATTTGCCTTACCCAACTGCATATACCGGATATGTAATAATATACGATAATAATGGGTCTATTGCAACGAAGGATGCCTTGTTTTCACAGGTGGCCACATCCGTGAACAATTCGACTACGACCTTTGAATATGGAGTAACATCTGACACGTATGTATCAGACGCAATATGGTATGTAGAGATGACGGGGGGTTACTATTCACGGGGTGGGGATGAAGTTTAAGAACTATTGTGGTTTGTTGTTT
>JAJQHZ010000063.1 GCA_021199475.1 Lachnospiraceae bacterium | reverse complement strand
TTTTTACGGGATCGGGAAACCGGTCCTTTTTTGATGTCTGGAAGTGAGGTGAGGGCGCGTGGCGGCGAGCCGGATTAAGGGAATTACGGTTGAGATCAATGGCGATACGACGGGGCTGAACAAGGCTCTGGAGAGTGTGAATAAGAATATCAAGTCCACGCAGTCCCAGCTGAAGGATGTGGAGAAGCTGCTGAAGCTGGATCCGGGGAATACGGAGCTGCTGGCACAGAAGCAGAAGCTTCTGGCGGACGCGGTTTCGGAGACGAAGGAGAAGCTGGCGACACTGAAAACTGCGGCGGAACAGGCGAACACGGCTCTGGCGAACGGGGAGATTTCGCAGGAACAGTATGACGCGCTGCAGCGGGAGATTGTGGAGACGGAGCAGAAGCTGAAGGATCTGGAGGAACAGGCGGAGCAGTCGACCACGGCGGTGCAGAAGATCGCAGCGTCCGGGGAGAAAATGAAGACGCTGGGGGATAACATCAGCAGCGTGGGGACGAAGCTGCTTCCGGTGACGGCAGGAGTGGTTGCTCTGGGGACGGCTGCGGTGACGACGGCGGCAAATTTTGAGGAGGCCATGTCCAGCGTGAAGGCGCTGCTTTCTTCCACGTCCACGGATCTGGAAGGGGATATGGAGAAGCTGGAAACGGCTGCAAGGGAAGCGGGCGAGACCACGAAATTCTCTGCAACAGAGGCGGCGGAAGCCATGTCCTACATGGGACTTGCGGGATGGAACGCGGACCAGATGTGCGAGGGCCTGTCCGGGATCCTGAACCTGGCGGCGGCTTCGGAGATGGATCTGGCAAGCGCGTCCGATATCGTGACGGATTACCTGACGGCGTTCGGGCTGGCGGCTTCGGACTCGGAGATGCTGGTGGACAAGATGGCGTATGCCATGTCGAATTCCAACACGACCACGGCACAGCTGGGCGAGGCGTATAAGAACTGCGCGGCGACGGCGACGCAGCTGGGCTATGACCTGGATGATACCACGGCCGCATTGATGGTCATGGCGGACGGCGGCATTAAAGGCGGAGAGGCCGGCACGGCGCTTTCTTCCATCATGACGAGGCTGGGGACGAATACATCCGGCTGCCGGGATACCCTGGCGGAGTACGGCGTCACGGTCTATGACGCGGAGGGGAATGTGCAGAGCCTGTCTTCCATCCTGTCGTCTATGCAGGGCGTATGGTCCACGCTGACGGATGAGGAGAAGGCGAACCTGGCCTATGTGGTCGCGGGCAAGACGGCGCAGTCGGAGCTGATGACGGTGCTGGGCGAGTCCACGGGCAGTTTTGACGCTTACCGGGAAGGGCTTGCGGGATGTTCCGGGACGGCGGCAGACATGGCGGAGATCATGCAGGACAACCTGGCCGGGCAGCTGACGATTTTAAAATCCCAGCTGCAGGAGCTGGGGATTTCCTTCGGGCAGATGCTCCTGCCGGTCATTAAATCCGTAGTGGGCGTGATCCAGAATCTGGTGGACTGGCTGAACGGCATGGATGAGGGGATGCGGACGGTGATCCTGACGATCGCCCTGGTGGCCGCGGCCATCGGTCCGGTGCTGATCGTGGTCGGGAAGGTAATTTCCTCTTTGGGGACGATCATGACGCTGGTGCCGAAGCTGGTAAGTGCTTTTAACGCGGTGAAGACTGCATTTTCTGCATTGTGTGCCGTGATGATGGCGAACCCGATTGCGCTGGTGATCGCGGCCATTGCGGCCCTGGTGGCGGCTTTCATTTATCTGTGGAACACGAACGAGGAATTCCGGCAGTTCTGGATTGACCTTTGGGAAAGCATCAAGGCGGCTGTGACGGCAGCATGGGAAGCCATTTTCAGCTTCCTGACAGCGGCGTGGGAATCCATCAGTGAGACGGCGCGGAGCGTGTGGGAGGCGCTTTCGGAATTCTTCTCGGATACCTGGGAAAATATCCAGGAGATCATTTCCACGGTGGTGGGCGCGGTTTCGGATTTCTTGAGCGATGCGTGGAGTACGATCCAGACGGTGACCGGTACGGTGTGGACGGCGATCCAGGGGATCTTTTCTACAGTCTGGGGTGCGATCCAGACGGTGGTGATGACGATGGTGACGGCAGTCCAGACCTTTATCACAACGGCATGGAATGCGATCCAGATGGTGATCACGACGGTGCTGGGCGCGATCCAGACAGTCATCACGACAGTGTGGAACGCGATTTTATCCGTGATTACCACGGTGGTGAACGGGATTTCTTCCACGGTGTCAAAGGTGTGGAATACCATTTTGAGCACGGTTTCCAAAATCGTGAATTCCATTAAGTCTGCGGTATCTACGGCGTTTTCCACGATGTGGAACGGAATTAAGTCTACGGTGTCCGGGATTTATAGTACAGTGAAGGACGGGTTCAACCAGGCGGTCAGCTTTATTAAGGGGCTGGCCTCTTCGGCGTTCAGCTGGGGATCCGACATCATCAACGGGATCGTGAATGGAATTAAAAGCTGTATCAGCAAGGTAAAGGACGCAGTTTCCAATGTGGCGGAGACCATTAAGTCCTACCTGCATTTCTCCGTGCCGGATGAGGGGCCTCTGACGGATTTTGAGGACTGGATGCCGGACTTCATGGAAGGTCTGGCGGACGGCATTGAGAAGAGCCGGAGCCTGATCCGGGGCGCGGTGTCGGATGTGGCCGGGGATATGGTCATCAGCCCGCAGATGGCGTCCATGCAGGGCGACGGGGGATCCGGCGGCAGTTCCGCGGCGGCGGATACTTCCCTGTCCGGGATCCTGTCGGGGATCCGGGAGATGGCGGAGTCTTTTGGCGGGCAGTCCGGGGATATCGTGATCCCTGTCTACCTGGGCGGGACGATGCTGGATGAGGTGATTGTGAATGCCCAGCAGAGGGCAAATTTGAGGTCAGGAGGTCGGTGACATGGCGGCGTATGTGCAGTATCTGACGTTTGACGGGACGGCGCTGCCGTTCCCGGATTCCTAGTGCGCCTGGCGAGCGCACGTTCTAACGGGTGAAAGTCCCGAATCCGCCCGGCAGTGGGAAGGATACAGCTGAACACCAAGGCTCTCGCCGCGAGGTTTAAGAGGACTGAAGGAAGGTGTAGGCAAACCTCTGCCCCAACGCACAGAAACCATTTCAGGCTGACACAGGAGGATAAGACTGCTAGACAAGCCGAAGTCCAAAAACTGCACGGAATCCTGCACAGTAAAGATGGTGGGGACATGGAGGGAAAGAACGTGTGAGTACCCGGGGAGGTCTCACGGACACGGCATAAGCGATATAATATTCGCAGCCGCGGAGTAAAGCTTGCCGTGAGAAGTCAGCAGAGGCCATAGTACTGGAACAGCTATAGATGCTCCGGGAAGGGCTGAACAATAGGAGGTGCCATTTTCAAATGGAAACCGGACATGGAAATAAGTACAGACAACTTCATATCGAAGACTACCTGCAAAAGATACCTGCGGAACAGGGAAGCCCAACAGGAGTGTACGCCCATGAATGGATTACCGGGAACCCTGACACCAACACGGACTTTTGGACGAACAACCTGTTGGATACAATTCTCAGAAGCGACAACCTGAACGCTGCCTACAAGAAAGTAAAGGCGAACAGGGGAGCAGGTGGCATTGACGGTATGCGGGTGGATGCACTTCTGCCCTACCTGAAAGACCATCGGGAGGAGCTGGTTCAACAGTTGAGGGAGGGGAAATACAAACCCAACCCAGTTCGGAGGGTAGAGATACCCAAGGAGGAGAAGGGAAAAGTAAGGAAGTTAGGAATACCCACAGTGGTGGATAGGATGGTGCAGCAGGCAATTGCACAGGAACTGACACCAATCTACGAGGAACAGTTTTCCGACAACAGCTTCGGATTCCGCCCCAAAAGGGGTGCCCATGACGCGCTGAAGAGATGCAAAGAATACGTTGATGAAGGATACGTATACGTGGTTAGCATGGATTTACAGTCATACTTTGATACCGTCAACCACAGCAAACTGATAGAAGTGCTGTCGAGGACGGTCAAGGATGGCCGGGTCATATCGCTGATACACAAATATCTGAACGCAGGAGTCATGGAAGACGGAGGCTTTCATGCGACAACGGAAGGTGTACCGCAGGGCGGGCCACTCAGCCCACTGTGTGGGAATGTCATGCTAAACGAATTGGACAAGGAACTGGAACAAAGGGGACACAAATTTGTCCGGTACGCCGATGACTGTATTATATTCTGCAAAAGTCAGAAAAGTGCAGAGCGGACACTGAACAATATCGTGCCATACATCACTGATAAACTATTCCTGAAAATCAATCTCCAGAAAACGACAGTAAGCCACGTCAGTAAGATAAAATACCTTGGCTATGGATTCTATCGATACAAAGGAAAATGCAGGCTGAGAGTACACCCAAAATCGGCGGTTAAAATGAAAAATCGACTGAGGGAGCTGACGACCAGAGGCAACAAATGGAGCAACGCGGAAAGAGAAAAGAAGCTCAGGGAATATACGACTGGGTGGATAAACTATTTTCGCTATGCGGACATGAAAACTCTGATGGCACAAACGGATGAATGGCTACGCCATCGAATCCGGGCGGTGTACTGGAAACAATGGAAAAAGGTGCGCACAAGGTATAGAATGTTGCGAGCGCTACATTTGCCGGAGCGGAAAGTACATGAAATGGCGAACTGCCGAAAAGGAGTGTGGCGAGCGGCAGAGATGTTGAATTGTGCACTCACAAAAACGATCATAGTAGACAGACTTGGATATCCATCCATGAGCGCCCACTATCTAAAAGTACGTGTAAACTATTGAACCGCCTTGGTACCGAACGGTATGCCAGGTGGTGTGGAAGGGGGACTAATCATCCCCCTATCCGATTAAGCTGATTTTGCATGATAGTTATGCGGCAGAATCTGAGCGTTTCTAAGCAGCTCCTTGCAACGTGTATTTATTCGCAGTCACAGCCGCATTCGTTGTTCTTTGGCGCAAAGCACGCTGTCGGCGCATCAAAGCCCGGATTAAATGCATAGAAGTTTCTGGCATCCAGATCGTCCTGTACACTCCTCATGGCTTCTCCAAACCGCTGGAAATGAACGACCTCACGCGCCCGCAGAAAACGGATTACGTCTGTTACGTCCGGGTCCTTTACAAGACGCAGGATATTATCATAGGTGGTCCGCGCCTTCATTTCCGCGGCCAGGTCCTCGCTGAGGTCAGTGAGCGGGTCGCCCGTGGACTGAAATTCGGTCGCACAGAACGGGGCTCCGCCTGCAGCCTGCGGCCAGACACCGATCGTATGATCTGCGTAATACGGGGCAAAGCCTGCCTTCTCAATCTCTTCCGGAGAAAGGCCGCGCGTCAGCTGATGAATCAGTGTCGCAACGATTTCCAGGTGAGCCAGCTCCTCGGTGCCAACGTCTGTGAGCACGGCGGACACTGTGCCATTCGGTGAGGTATATCGCTGGGAAAGGTAGCGCATCGAAGCGCCCATTTCCCCGTCCGGACCTCCATACTGGCTTAAAATCACCTGTGCCAGCTTCGCGTTCGGGGTCTTGATATTTACCGGATATTCCAGTCTTTTCTCATAATACCACATTTAGCATACGCCTCCTTCCCACGGCCAGCTCTGCGTTACCCACTTTACACTTCCGGTGCCGCACACGGTCGTCTGCCCATAACGGAGAGGTCCGTATTTTTCTTCATAAATATCGATGGCCCGGTCGCGCTTGCTGTTGCTTTTCCGGAAATACTCCTGCGCGTTCTCATCGGTCGGATGTGTATCCAGGTATAACATGACATCGTAGGCACAAAAACTCACCTCATCAATATAGGCGAGAAGCTTTGCCTCATTTCCGATGGGGATATCCGAATAGTCAACACAGTCACAATCTGCCGACTCGTTCGTTACACATCCGCAATCCGTTACTTCCTCCGTCACACAGCCGCATTCTGCGGAGGCTTCTATTGTGCGGCTGCCGACCGCACCGCGACCGCCCTGAAATCCACGACCGCCTGACATACCACGACTGTTTGGATTTCCATAGCCATTTGCCATACCGCGTTCATTTGGGTTACTGCTGCTATTTGTCATGCCGCGGCTGCCTTGCATATTGCTGCCTCTGCCCATGCGGCCATCACCGCCGCTCCGGCCATAACTCTCAGTGCCTCGCCCGGCTGCCATCATGCGCCCCTGCGGGGCACCGTGCATCGTTCGCCCGTTACCATATACTGCTTCGTCTCTGTTCACCAGCATTTTCCCCCTTTCCCGCAAAACGGTTTGCAAAGGCTCTGGAACACCGTCCCGACCTTCAATGCCGTACAGGGATCGTACGGCGTTTCCCAGCGCTGATAGGGCACATAGCACATCGCGAGCGGCGCGTCCGCCTCTGTCAGATGATGATAAACGCTGTCGACCCGGATGTTTCGTCCATCCTGACAGCCGCAGCCCTGATGATTAATATCAGACATAATGACTCCTTTCTGAAAACAGGTTCAATACAGAATATGAGGTTGCCCTCGAAAATGTTTTTGTCCAAAAAGGAGGTTTTTATGCAAAAATAAGAGTCAGGCATAGATTTAATAGAGCTTTTCCAATCTGGCGGACTGCTGTTTTAATTTATTACACATCGGGAAGCTGAAAATAATCCTTGCATAGAAAATAGAGAATTGTTATACTTTTACAGGAATTGTATATCTCATAGAAAAAGGAGAATCCATGAAACAGAAAAGACCATATCCCATACTCGCAGTCAGTAAAAAAGCAGAACGCTCCATCCTCGGCGGTCATCCATGGGTTTATGATACAGAAATCCGGCAGACTGCCGGAATGATAACCAATGGCTGCCTGGTTGATGTCGTTACCTCTCCTGCCGGATCAAGACAGGAGACTGCAAAATCCGGATGCAGCGAATCAAATGGTAACAACAGTAACACAACGGCTACCGGCAAATACCTTGGAACCGGTTTTTACAGTGAACATTCGAAGATCCGTGTGCGTCTCATCTCGCGCAATGCGAATGATAAGTTTGATGCCGCTTTCTGGGAGCGGCGAATCCGCTATGCGTGGGAATACCGGAAAACCGTGATGAGAGACGATATCGGCTGCTGCCGCATTATCTTCGGAGAAGCGGACCAGTTTCCCGGACTGACGGTCGACCGTTTCAACGATATTCTGGTAACGCAGACACTCTCCTATGGCATGGAGCTTTTGAAGCCGGTCATCTTTCCACTTTTGTACCGGGTTCTGACCGAAGATGGGCAAACGATACGCGGAATCTACGAGCGAAATGATGTGTCCATCCGCGAATTGGAGGGGTTGGAGCAAGATAAAGGCTGGTATCCTCTCGGGCATGCGTTCCCTTCATCTTCTATTCCAGAAAACAAAGTATTCCATTCCGTTTCTGACGGTTCTGATTCAAATGAAGGCTCCTGCCTTACAGAAATCACAGAAAATGGCATCGTTTATCAGGTAGATGTGGAGAATGGCCAGAAAACCGGTTTTTTTCTTGACCAGAAATACAACCGTCAGGCAGTCGCGCGCCTCGCTGCCGGAAAACGGGTACTGGACTGCTTCACGCACACTGGCTCGTTCGCGCTGAACGCTGCCAAAGGCGGAGCCGCCCATGTCTGCGCCGTGGATATCTCCGAGAGTGCCATCGAAATGGCAAAAAAGAACGCCCGGCGCAATGGGCTGGACGATCGTATGAGTTTCCGTGTGGCAAATGTATTTGACCTGCTTCCGCAGCTGGAACAGAGCCATGAGGAGAAATACGACTTCATCATTCTGGATCCTCCGGCCTTTACGAAAAGCCGGAAAACAGTAAACAATGCAAAAAAAGGCTACAAGGAAATTAATCTCCGCGCCATGAAGCTTCTGCCGCGCGGCGGTTACCTCGCCACCTGCTCCTGCTCTCATTTCATGCCGGACGAGCTGTTTATTCAGATGCTCCACAGCGCGGCCGCTGACGCCGGAGTCCAGCTGCGGCAGATTGAGGCCCGCCAGCAGGCGCCGGATCACCCGATTCTCTGGAACGTACCCGAGACGGATTATTTAAAATTTTACCTGTTTCAGGTGATTTAAGCGTCGAAATCATGAAGCAAATGCTTCGCAACGAAGGAACTGCAAATTTTTCTTCAAGCTTATCTTCAAACGAAAAAGGAAGCGATTACCATCGCGAATGGCATTGCCAGTTCCGCAATTGTCAAAAAATAGCCGGCGAGGTCTCCATTGATCCCGCCGAAATATTTCATCGCCCGGTGGTAATACCACACAAAGGAAGCGGCTGCACCTGCCAGAACCGCCACGGCATAGACCGGCTGCAGGAGGAACATCACAACCGCCGCCAACAAAATGTAGCAAATCGATGTCGTTTGTATCACTCTTGTCCCTGCGCTTTTCGAGAATCCCGCGACCGTCCCCTTTGCCGATGCCTTCGGAAAGGTCACGACCGAAAACGCGCTCAGAGAGCGGGATACGACAAAACAGCACGCATAGACTGCTGCCATTTCACCCCGCACAGAATCCAGCACCCCATACAGCAGGAAAAAATAAACGATGCCGCAGATAATGGCAAAAGCGCCCGCATGGGAGTCCTTCAGGATCTCCAGGCGCTTTTCCATTGGTCTCCAGGAGCTCATGGCATCTGAAGTATCCAGAAACCCATCCAGATGAATCCCGCCGGACACAGCGACCGGAATCGTCAGCAGAACCACATTCCGAAGCGCATCACGCATCCCAAGATACGCCGCCAGCTTGTCCCAGCCGAAGCAGAGCAGGCCAATGACCACACCTACCCACGGAAAAAAACACATCACATATTTCATATTTTCTTCCGACCAGTCACACTGTGCGGCAGGCAGCTTCGAATACATCGAGACCGCGATATTCAGGCTGCTCCAGCATCGTTTAATCATTCGCACACGATCCAACCTCCCAGCTTATGATTTTCATCATCATGATAAAGCTTCTCACTTTATCAATTATGCAAGCCACCATCATAAACAAACCACTGCAGATTCACTTCGCAATGCGCGGTTTTTCATTGCGCGGCTTCCACCGTCTGAAATCGTCAGCATCGATCATTTCATTTTCACCGGAATTCCGTACACGACCTCAGTAACTGTATCGGCCTGCGCCGCCATTGCCTGATTTACCGCGCCCAGATAAGATAGATAGCGCATCGTCTCCTTGTCATAGGAAATTCCATCGGAGAACACTTCATTTGTCACGACCACCAGATGTGAAACCTGCCGGCGCAATGCCTCTATGCCGCGCAGAATCACCGCCACAGCATCCTCCCCTGCTCCGTTTGGCTCAAACATCTCATTCGCCACCAGATTGGACATACATTCCAGCAAAGCTACAGGATGCTGCTTCTGTTCTATTCTCTGGATAGTCGGCTTTAAATCCAGTTCTTCCAGACCTGTATAGCATTCGACGGTCTCGAAGCTCTTTTCTCTTCGGAGGTTCCGATGCCGCTCTACCCTGCGTTTGCCTTCCTCCCCATAGGGAATCATCGTGGCAATATAAATTCGCCTGGAGGAAAGCTCTGTGGCACAGTTCTCCGCATACGCGGATTTTCCACTGCCGCTTCCGCCTGTAATTAAATGAAACGAAGAAAGCCTTTCCTTTTCTGCCATCTATTGTAAAACCTCAATCCTGCTTCTGTGCTTTTTCGAACCCCTCTGGCAGCTGATTCCCCAACGCCGAAGCCGGAATTCCGCCCATAGTCAATGGTTTTTCTCCTGTATGGCAAAATACCTTCTCACAAGTTCCAGCACATCCGCCAGCTCCTCCCTCGTATGTGCCGCCGAGAGGAACATTGCCTCGAACTGTGAGGGGGCAAGATACACATGATTCGACAGCATATAGCGAAAATACTCTGCGTATTTCGCTGTATCGGATGTTTTGGCTGAAGCATAATCCACCACCGGCTCCGATGTAAAAAACATACAGCCAAGCGACCCGCAGGTATTCACCTGCACCGGAGCACCAGACTCATCTGCGATCTGTTTTAGGGATCCAAAGAACCACTGTCCTTTTTTGTTTAACTCATCATAGATTTCCGGCTGCTCCTTCAGAATAGTCAGCTGAGCAAGTCCGGCCGCCATCGCCACCGGGTTTCCGCTCAGGGTGCCAGCCTGATAAACCGGTCCGACCGGAGCGACTCGCTCCATGATCTCGCGTTTTCCGCCGTAAGCACCAACTGGCATGCCCGCGCCAATGATCTTGCCATAGGTCACCAGATCTGCATTCACGCCAAAATAGCCCTGCGCACCGGTAAAGCCAAGTCGAAATCCGGTAATGACCTCGTCAAAAATCAGCACCGCGCCATATTTTGTGCAGAGATTTCTTAAGCCTTCCAGGAATCCCGGGTTCTGATTGCTTCCGGCAACATCCTTCTCATTTGGTCCTTCTGCAGCCTGACCTTCTTTCGCGCCGGAAGCGGGTGGGACGACTCCCATATTTGCCCCGACCGGCTCCACGATGACTGCGGCAATCTCATCCGGGAATTCCTCAAACAGCCGCTCTACACTCGCCAGATCGTTATAGATCGCGGAAAGCGTGTCCTTCGTGCAGCCCTGCGGCACACCGGCGCTGTCCGGAATACCGGCAGTCATCACGCCGGAACCTGCCTGTACCAGCAGCGCATCCGAATGCCCGTGATAGCATCCCATAAACTTTACAATCTTGTCCCGTCCGGTATAGCCGCGCGCCGCGCGGATTGCGCTCATCACCGCCTCCGTGCCGGAATTGACCATGCGCACCATGTCCACATTCGGAATCGAACCGCAGATCAGCTCCGCCATCTCAACTTCCCGCCTGGTTGCCGCGCCGAAGCTCAGGCCATCGGCGCAGGCTCTGATCACAGCCTCTCGCACCTCGGGATCATCATGTCCCAGAATCATTGGCCCCCAGGAGCCGACGAAATCAAGATAACGGTTCCCATCCTCATCGGTCATATACGCGCCATGCGCGGACGCAATCATCCGCGGTGTCTGTCCTACCGAACCAAATGCTCTCACCGGACTGTTCACCCCGCCCGGGATCACCTGGCAGGCGCGCTCAAAAAGTTCTTCTGACTTTGTCATAAATACACACCCTCTGTACTCTTATTGATATGGATAATTACTCCGCTTAGTTTTTTTTAGCATCATGCGGTATTTTTCGAGTTCATTTCGTACTTGTAGCAGTGATTGTCCATCAATACATTTTCGTTTGCATAATGCGATTATCAATTAATATTTTTTACATTCGCATCATGTTGCGGTCAGCCGATTTTCCCTTCACGAATATACTTCGCAATCTCCTCCGCAAAATAAGTCAGATAGATATCACAACCCGCACGGAATGCGGAGATGGCCGTCTCGCAGATAATCTTCTCCTCATCAATGTAGCCAAGCTGTGCGCCTGCTTTGATCATCGCGTATTCCCCGCTCACACTGTAGGAGGCGATCGGCACATCCGTTACTTCCTTGATTTTCGCAACCATGTCCAGGTAGGACATCGCCGGTTTTACCATAATGATGTCCGCGCCTTCCTCCACATCGAGCAGGGCTTCCTTAATCCCCTCACGGCTGTTGTGGTAGTCCATCTGATAGCTTTTGCGATCGCCAAATGCCGGTGCGCTCCCGGCAGCATCGCGGAACGGCCCATAAAAAGCAGACGCGTATTTTACCGCATACGACATGATCGGCACATTCAGATACCCTGCCTCATCTAAGGCCGCGCGGATCGCCGCCACCCGGCCGTCCATCATATCCGACGGAGCCACCATATCCGCTCCCGCCTGTGCATGCGAAACTGCCGTCTTTGCCAGCAGCTCCAGTGTCCGGTCGTTGTCCACAGTGCCCATCCAACGCGAAGCGTTTTCTAATTGATGGGCACGATCTGCCCTCGCCGGGTGGCATCCTCGCCCTGCGGGCGGGATATCCGCCGACCGATAGGGAGGGGGCGTTTCCACATACCCGTCCCCGCAAAGCACACCGCAATGTCCATGTGAAGTATACTCACACATGCAAACATCCGTAATCAAATACATCCCCGGAAAGTCGTGCTTCGCCTGCTGCAGAGCCTTCTGCACAATGCCATCTTCCGCGTATGCGCCGCTTCCAACTTCATCCTTATGATCCGGGATGCCAAAAAACATGACACTGGTGACCCCTGCGTCAAGCAATGACTGCAGCTTTTCACCCATCCGGTCCACGCTGTAGCGGTACTGGCCCGGCATGGTTGGAATCTCTTCCCGGATTCCGGTTCCTTCCTTTACAAAAATCGGATAAATCAAAGACGACGCATCCACGCGTGTCTCACGTACCATCTTGCGCAGAATTTCATTTCCGCGCAGCCGCCTCGGGCGGATTGTCAAATCCATTTTCATCACTCCTGTTTCTTTTCATATCAACTATAGATCTGCAATTATGAGGCTCTGGATATCCAATGGATATCCGTTTAGCTCTTGCCAGATTGTGTCCACAATCACCGATTGCGGACGCGGCATTCCAGGCTTCGCGTGGGATATTCCCTCGTCACCCTTTCAATCCGCGCGACTGGCGGTCCATGTCTTCCACGACGATATCATAAATTTCACCCAATGACGCGCAATACTCCAGCACCTTCCACGGCTCATTCGTGTGGAAATGAATCTTAATCAGCTCCTCATCACCGACCGCAAGCAGGCAGTCACCCTTGAAATTTTCTGTGAAATACTCGCTGATTGCGTCTTCATCCAGATCCTCTCCCTCGATTAATAATTGTGTGTCATACTTAAACTCCAACATAGCCGCTTCTCCTTTTCGTTTTGAATTTTTCATCATATAGTCTCCGCTATACGCTTGTCCAGATTCATGTTTTATTTATTGTATCGACATCCCGAAATGAAGTCAAGATAATTATGCCTGTGAATCCCCTTCAGCGTATACCCTGTCTGACCTCACACAGGCGCTCTATGAGACTGTCGATAGACGCCTCCCGTGCAACATACGTCTTCATGCCCAGCGCAGCGGCCACGGTCTCAGTCTGCTTCCCAATGCAGATGGCCTGCACCTTCGTATAATCAACATCCGGTGCTGCCTGTGCAAAACCGCGTACCGTGGATGCGCTGGTAAACATCACATAGTCAATTTTTCCGTCGGCAAATTCCTTTTTCAGATCCACCAAGCGGCCGGATGCATACCGGGTCTCGTAGGTTGGAATATCATCTACGAGAAATTCTTCTCCCAGCTCAGTTAGTAATTCCGGTGAGCCGGCTGCCGCACGCGGGATGAGAATATGAGTCTGACCGCGCTCATCCTCTGAAAAACGCTTCTCATTCAATTCGCTCTGCGCGTTTGCTTCCATAAATGCATTTTTCTCTGAATTCATGCTCGTAATGGCATCTCGCAGTGCTCTCCCCAAATGTGCGGCGTCATAGACCTCCGGCATAAGATCAGCGTAAAATCCATGCTCTGCAAGCACCTTTTTCGTTCCATTTCCGATAACGGCGAACCTGACAGAGCCAAGGGCCCGGCAGTCAATCCCATGCTCTGCCATTTCTTCAAAGAACACCCGCACTCCGGTCGGACTGGTAAACACAATCCATTGATAAGCGTCCAAGCGTTCAAGCGCCTGCGAAAGCCGCACATTGTTCCGAATTCGTTCCGTGCGGATTGCCGGAAGCTCCAGCACCTCTGCCCCTTTTGCCCGCAGCTTTGCAGCTGTTTCACTAATCAGCTCCTTCGGACGGGTCAACAGCACCTTTATGCCGCCAAGCGGCTGCTGCTCCACCCATGAAAACTCATTCGCCAGCACGCAGACATCTCCGACCACAATGATGGCTGGCGTATCGGAGCCCTGCCGTTTTACTTCCTCCTCCAGCGTTGCCACTGTCGCGACAATGCGGCGCTGATGCGCGGTCGTCCCCTGAATCAGGAGCGCCGCCGGTGTCGTCGGTGTCATGCCGGCAGCAAGCAGTCCGCGGCAGATATCGCCCAGCGCAGATACGCCCATCAGAAATACCAGCGTTCCCCTCGTGCGAACGAGCGCCTCAAAATCAATGCCCAGATTGTCTCCATTATCCGCTGACGCCTGCTTATGTCCCGTAATGATATGCACGGAGGAGCAAAAATCCCGATGCGTTACCGGAATCCCCTGATACGCCGGAACCGCCAGTGCGGACGTCACGCCAGGCACCACGTCAAACGGAATTCCCGCCTGTACCAGTTCTTCGATCTCCTCTCCACCGCGGCCAAAAAGGAACGGATCCCCGCCCTTAAGCCGCACGACACGTTTCCCTTCCTTCGCTTTCTGCACAAGCAGCTGATTGATCTCATTCTGCGGCATCGTATGATGGCTCGCGCGCTTTCCGACATTGATTATCTCTGCTGTATCCGGGATCATATTTAAAATTCCCTGTCCGACCAGCGCGTCATATACCACAACCTCTGCATCTGACAATGCCTGTTTTCCTTTTAAAGTAAAAAGCCCGGGGTCGGACGGACCTGCGCCTACTAACGTGACCTTACCGACATTTCCTGTTTCCATATGCAGCCAACCTTCCTTCCCTTTAAAACTCGTTCCGTACCTGTCTGCAAACTTATCATGAATGGTTATTCTCTGACATCTGAGTTCTGATTCTCTCTGCCAACGCTTTTCCAAGCTCTTCCGGTGCTTCTATGCTGCCTGCCAGGCTATCCCGGAAGTTCCTTCCGGTCTCCTCATCAAAGTAAAAAACGCCCATCTGTAAAAGCCCATCAGACAATGGTTCGGTATCTGGGGTTACCCAGGCATACGCCGCCACCGGTGTGCTGCAATTTCCGCCCAATGCCCGCACAAATGCCCGCTCGGCCAGCGCACAGGCTTCTGCCGCCGCGTCCGAATATCCGGCCAGATAGCGATAGTCTTCCCCGGCGCGGCCCTGCACCGCGAGGATTCCCTGCCCGGCGGCCGGAACCATTTCTTCTGTAGTAAAATACCGGCTGACGCGGTGCTCCAGACCGAGGCGCTTCAGGCCTGCCGCCGCCAGAATCGTTGCGCAGTATTCTCCACTGTCCAGCTTTTTCAGCCTGGTCTGCACATTGCCGCGGATTGGCTGAAAGACTGCCTGCGGATATAGCTGCGCAAACTGCAGCATTCTGCGTCTGCTCGAGCAGCCGACCGGTTTGGAAAAGTCCAGCTCCTTCACTCCTTCCGGGAGAATCAGTGCGTCGCGCACATCCTCCCGCGCCGAAAACGCAATCAGGGGCAGCTCTTCCGGGAGCTCCATCGGAACATCCTTCAGACTGTGTACCGACAAGTCCGAGCGTCCATCCAGCAGCGCCGCATCCAGTTCCTTAACGAAAAGCCCCTTTCCGCCTATGTTCTCCAGTGGCTGGTTCAGGATTTTATCTCCGGTGGTCTTCATCGTGAGAATTTCCACGGACAATCCCGGACAATGCTCCTGTATGTACCTTTGTACTATTTCTGACTGAATCACAGCCAGCCGGCTCTCACGGCTGCCGATCGTTATCTTCCCGAACATATGGTTTTCCATTCTCTTTATACACCTTTTCCAGCCCGGCAATGCATTCCCGGAATGCGGCCTCGCTTATATTGCCGCGCAGCCCGAACAGAAGCTTATTCATCATTCGCTCAGCCGCTGATTCAATGTCTTCCCGAAGCGTCGCCTTCTCCGTTTCCTCCATCGGCAGCGCCCGCAGCTTTTTCGTCAGACGGTTCTCCAGATCAATGGCCGCCTGTTCTTTGATGGACTGGATCCGGGGAATCACATCCACACACTCATACCAGTCAAAAAATTCTTCCATCTGCTCCGCAAAGCAGGCCTCCGCATCGGCAATGGCTTTTTTCTGCGCCTCGCTCACCGCCTCTTCCCGAAAACAGTCAATGTCATAAAGCCGCACACCTTCCAGTTCCGCTATACCAGGATCAATATCGCGCGGTACCGCGAGATCTATCAAAACGACCGGTTTCGGCTGACAGACCTTGCCGTCATCTGAAAAAACAGCTTCGCCATGCTTCGAAGCAGTCAGAGCCGCTTTTTCGGCCGCACTGCTCCGGCACTGTGCCACAAGCTCTTTTGTCAGCGTATAATTCGGACTGACGGTCGCGCTCAGCACATAGTCACATCTGTCAAACAAATCCATGCGCCGTCCATAGTCGATACGCGAGCAATGCCTGGGAATCTCGACCACTCCACTGCGGTACTGGCGAACCGTCACGGTCACATCCGCGCCCTGCTGCTGCAGCTGTGTCGCGGCAAGCTTTCCCATCACACCGTTGCCGATCACCATGCACGTTTTCCCTTCAAACGTAAAGCCTTCTTCCTTCAGGGTGCGGATCGCCGTCCGCACGACAGACTGATCAGACGGGGAAAGTTCATCACTGGTTTTAACTTTTTTAGCCGCGGTGATTGCCTGACGGAACAGGGTCTCCAGCACATGATCAGCTGCATAGTGTTCTCTTGCAAACGTAAACGCATCTTTTACCTGTGTGATAATCTGATCATCTCCGAGAATGCGTGACTCGAGTCCCCCCGCCAGACGAAACAGATGATGAACGGCCTCCCGCTCCTGTCGGATCCGAAAGTAAGAACGGTACTCCTGTGCCAATTGCCTGGAAAGCCCCCGGAGCCCACAGAGGAGATCAAAAACATCCCCTTCAAACTCCTCTCCGGTGCTCAGATACAATTCCATGCGGTTGCAGGTAGAAATCAGAACACAGCCCTCAATGCCTTTTACCTGCTTCAGCCAGGCGTAGGCCTCCTCTGTGCTCCTTTTTGTAAAAGAAAATACCGTACGTATGTCAATCGGGGCGATGCTGTGGTCGATCCCCGCCATCAAAATGCCCAAAATCTTTCCTCCTGAGTTCAATTTTACACTCTGACATGTGTGAATATCAGCTTTTCAGCTCATCCAACGCACTCTGTACGTGTTCAAGGAACATTTCCTGTACCCCGGCATACTCGCCCAGACCTTTCAAAACACAGGAAACCTCAAAGCCGGCTTTTTCAAAGCAGCTTTTCCAGGATGCGGCACCCTCTCCAGCCAGATCATGTTCCGCGTGATCCCCGGCAACCACCATAAAAGGCGCCAGGATGACGCGAGCCGGATTCCGTTTACGAACGCTGCGAATCAGAGACTCCAGTGCCGGGTAAGCTTCCACCGTTCCCACGAAAATATTCGGGTGACCCATATCCTTAAACTGATAATCGAGCGCCGCGTAAATCGCATTCGCGTAATGCTCCGTCCCATGTCCCATCAGCACCAGCGCCTCGTCCTCCTTCGGCGCCAGCTCCTGTGCCACCACCTGCACGATGCGCCGATTGTCCTCCTGCGTCGTCAGAAGCGGTCTTCCAACCGATACGCGGGAAAAAAGATACCGGCAGGCATTTACTTCCTCCAGCATCCGGTCATTTTCAATGCCATTGATTACATGGGTCGGCGAAACCACAACCTCCGTCATGCCGTCGGCCGCCATCAAAGCGAGCGCACTCTTCACATCCGGAATATGAATGCCATCCCGTTTCTCTATTTTTCTGCGGATGATCCCGCTCGTCCATGCGCGGTAAACCGGAACATCCGGAAACTGTTCGCGCACACGGTCTTCCATCCGGTCGAGCGTCTTTTTTCTGGTCTCCTCATAGCTTGTGCCAAAGCTAACCACCAGAATTGCCGTTTTTTTTCGATTCATTTGCGTTTCCCCTGAACCCATTCCCTATAATTTCTGCATCCATATAGCCTTCGAACAGCCTGCTATAGTTTATCAAAGGTCTGACTCAGTTACAAGCACAAATTCTGAAAACTTACCGAAATCAACGTTGATTCTAAATGAATAAGCAGAAAAAACGCGGGAATACTTTCCATATACGAACCACTAAAGTAAAAGCGGTTCAGCAGCAATCAGAAAATGGAATTCCGGTTCATCCGGACGAGGAGGACATTATGGCCACAGAATTTAAAAACAGTATCACTAAGGATAATCTCATGCGGGCATTCGCAGGTGAAAGCCAGGCGCGAAACCGCTACACCATCGCCGCCGCACAGGCAAAAAAACAGAATCTGCATGTCATCGAGGCGGTTTTTACCTACACTGCCAATCAGGAGCGGGAGCATGCGGAAATTTTCTATCAGCATCTGCAGGAGCTTTCCGGTTCCACCATCCATGTGGATGGCGGATATCCGGTGGATATCAGTGACAGCATCAGCGATCTGCTTCGCAGAGCCCAGCACAATGAATACGAGGAAGCCGAATCCGTATATCCCAGCTTTGGCGATACGGCAAAGGAAGAAGGCTTTCCGGCCGTCGCACGCTCCTTCCATCTGATTGCACAGATTGAAAAATATCACGGCGAACGCTTTGGCCGGTTCGCGCAGTTCATGGAAGAGAAGAAACTATTTATCTCCGATGTTCAGACCGGCTGGATCTGCCTGAACTGCGGCTATCTCTATACCGGTACAAATGCCCCTGCCATCTGCCCGGTCTGCCGACATGACCAGGGCTATTTCATCCGTCTGGAGCTCTCGCCATTTGCAGGTGCCTGAGCGCCCCATTCCTGACATTATCTATACTCTGCTCCGATCCGCGACAGTTCCTTAGGGCTGACCGAAGCAGAGTAAAAGCTCATCTTCAAATGCTCGTTGTCCTGGCAGACCGTATCATAAAATCATAAGAA
Source organism: Lachnospiraceae bacterium (assembly GCA_021199475.1). GTDB lineage: Bacteria > Bacillota > Clostridia > Lachnospirales > Lachnospiraceae > Choladousia. The sequence goes on along the minus strand of JAJQHZ010000063.1, from coordinate 11,485 downwards.
ATTGTTAATAATAAAAAGATGAAATCAATTTGACCTCCGGAAGATTTTTCCATATAATGATTTGAGAGGCAAAGGATGACAATTGCCTGACACCTCACATCCAGCCATTTTATATATGGCAAAACAGAACGTGTAATAAAGGGGAGATTTCACTTATGTACAGAAAAACGATGGGTTATTTGGAAAAAACAGCAATGAAAAAACTGGCCGTGTTTTTCGGTGTGCTTCTGGCGGCACTTTTTCTTGCTGCCAGACCGGCCAGCGCCGCCACAACGACATTCACCGATTTTTCGGAAGAATATATGTCCGGAGAATACTACGCAAAACTAATGCAGGTGGATCTGACTGGAAACTACCGTCAGGATCTGTTATCGGTCGCAAGGTCCCAGATTGGATACTGCGAGGGAGATTCGGAAGAGGATCTGGACGGGTCTGTTGACGGAAGTCTGAATTTCACCGAATATGGAAGATATATGGGAAGCAATGGCAGTGCCTGGTGCTCCGAATTCGCCTCCTGGTGTGCCCGGGTTGCCGGGATTCCGACCAGCATTCTGGGCAGCAGCAAAACAGCCAGTGTGACAAACTTTGCCGCACCGTACTATACCTGGAGTGAGACCATATTCGCAGGCGGGTATTACACACCTCAACCGGGCGACCTCGCCCTGTTTGCCTGGACCGGCACCTCCACAACCGCAAGCTATCTGAGCCATACCGCGATTATTTCGGATGTGACCCGTGTGGGGGATACCGTAAAGATTACCGTCATTCACGGAAACTCCGGCGGCGAGGTGAAGGGGGATTATGTTTACAGCATCAACGCTTCTACCGGCGCCTGCAGCAAAGGCCATCTGGTCTACATTGTCTCTCCAAGCTACGAATGCGGCGGCAATCATACCTGGGTGGAAAGCTCCGTCATCACAGCCGCCACCTGCACGACGGATGGAGAAATGCTGTACACCTGCACTGCCTGCCACAAGACCAAGACCGAAAGCATCCCGGCGACCGGACACAGCTACGGAGCATGGACGACGCTCAGCGCCGCCACGGTTTTTGCCAATGAAATCCAGATACGCACCTGTACCAATCCAAACTGTACAACGTCTGAGACGCTTCGCATCGCGAACACAAAGCTAAAGCCGACCATTAAGACGAACGTCTCCTCCATCCGGCTGCAGGTCGGACAATCCACAAAAGGGGTTGTCGTCTCCGGACTCGCGAACGGCGACTCTGTCGTGTCCTGGACCTCCGCCGACAAAAAAATCGCGACTGTCAACAAAAACGGAAAAATAAAAGGCAAAAAGGCAGGTACCACCAAAATCACGATCAAGCTCGCCAGCGGTAAAACAAAGATAATCAAGGTGACCGTGCAGGCGTCCGCGGTAGCCGCCACGAAGCTGTCGGTCGCATCCTCAAAAATCGTACTGGCAAAGGGGAGCAGCACAACACTCAGTCCGGTGGTTTCACCGATCACCTGCCTTCAGAAAATCACTTATCATTCTTCTAACACAAAGGTGGCGACGGTAACCTCCAAGGGTAAAATCAAGGCCTTAAAGAAAGGAACCGCAAAAATTACAATCCGGTGCGGCACCAAGTCAGCCGTCGTAACCGTGCGGGTGAAAAACACAGTGGAAACCACCGCGGAATAATCGGCAGAAGATACCCCGGTTATTCGTCTCCCGTCAGAAGTCTTTGTTGGGGCTGCGATCCGGCTTCAGCCGGAAAAATTTCCTTACGCAGACTTGCGCGTTAAAGAAAAACACCGTAAAACACAGAGGTAAACAGTTCAACATGTGTTTTTACGGTGTTTCTTTTTTACTTGTTCCGCCAGGTAGTTCTAAAACAGGATGCCGGAATCAAACAGCCTGCATGCAGGCGAAAAGGAGAATGCCTGATTCTTCCTTTTCGTTCATGCAAACTCGGGTCAATTATTTATAGTTTACAATCTTGCCAAATTCTTCCTTGAGCGAGGCGCCGCCCACCAGGCCTCCGTCGATGTCTGCCTGTGCGAACAGATCCGGAGCGGTCTTCGCGTTTACAGAACCGCCGTACTGAATGCGGATCGCTGCCGCAGTCGCGTCGTCATAAATCTCTGCGATGCACTTGCGGATCTCTGCGCATACCTCCTGCGCCTGCTCCGTTGTAGCGGTCTTTCCGGTACCGATTGCCCAGATCGGCTCATAAGCGATGACAGCGGTCTTTGCCTGATCCGCAGTCACGTTCAGGAAGCCGACCTTCACCTGCTGACGGATCCAGTCCATCGTGATGCCCTGCTCTCTCTGCTCCAGAGATTCGCCGCAGCACATGATCGGTGTGAGGCCATGCTCAAATGCCTTCAGCATCTTCTTGTTTACGGTCTCGCTGGTCTCAGCAAAATACTCTCTTCTCTCGGAATGTCCGAGCACGACATACTTCACGCCGGCATCGGTCAGCATGTTCGGGGAAATCTCACCTGTGTAGGCACCCTTCTCCTCAAAATACATATTCTCTGCGCCAATCTGAATGTTGGAGCCCTTTGCAGCCTCAACAACCGGGATAATGTCGATTGCCGGTACACAGAATACAACGTCTACCTCATCATTTACCACAAGCGGCTTCAGCGTCTCAACAAGCTTGACAGCCTCGCTCGGGGTCATGTTCATTTTCCAGTTACCAGCGATAATTTTCTTTCTTGCCATGATAATTGTTCTCCTGTTCTTCTATACTCATGCTATTTTCGACACGGCTCATAATTCACGCAATGAGCCGTGCCTACTATTATTTATCGTCCGCCGCTACTACGCCCGGAAGCTCCTTGCCCTCGAGGAATTCAAGAGAAGCGCCGCCGCCGGTGGAGATATGGGACATCTTGTCGCCAAAGCCCAGCTGGTTCACAGCTGCAGCCGAATCGCCGCCGCCGATGATCGTGGTCGCGTCGGTCTCAGCCAGAGACTTCGCTACGGCAATCGTACCTGCTGCCAGAGTCGGGTTCTCGAACACGCCCATCGGTCCGTTCCATACAACCGTCTTTGCGCTCTTAACTGCCTCTGCGTACAGCGCCTGCGTCTTCGGTCCGATATCCATACCCATCTTGTCCGCCGGAATCGCAGTGGAATCATACACTTCCGTGGCAATCTCAGCATCGATCGGGTTCGGGAACTCGCTGGTCACAACGGTATCAACCGGAAGCAGGAGCTTCTTGCCAAGCGACTCCGCCTTTGCCATCATCTCTTTGCAGTAGTCCAGCTTCGTGTCATCACAGAGAGAGGTACCAATCTCATAGCCCTGTGCCTTGAGGAACGTGTATGCCATACCGCCGCCGATGATCAGAGTATCGCATTTCTCAAGCAGATTCGAGATCACGTTCAGCTTGTCCGCTACCTTCGCGCCGCCAAGGATCGCTACGAACGGTCTTACCGGATTCTCTACCGCATTGCCAAGGAAATTGATCTCCTTCTCCATCAGATAGCCGACCGCACATTCGCCGCCTTTTGCGCGAACCACATCTGTCACACCCGCTACGGAAGCGTGTGCTCTGTGGGAAGAACCGAATGCGTCGCATACATAAACGTCGCACAGATCCGCCAGCTCCTTGCTGAACGCTTCGCCGTTCTTCGTCTCTTCTGCGCCACGGAAGCGGGTGTTCTGCAGAAGCACCACATCGCCCGGCTGCATCGCCGCAACCGCCGCTGTCGCTGCCTCGCCGGTCACATTATAGTCAGCTACAAAGTTTACTTCCTTGCCGAGCTTCTCACTCAGTCTCTTTGCTACAGGTGCAAGGGACTCGCCTTCATTCGGGCCATTCTTTACCTTGCCCAGATGGGAGCACAGAATTACCTTGCCGCCATCTGCGATCAGCTTATTGATGGTCGGAAGCGCTGCCACGATACGGGTCTCATCCGTGATCTCACCAGCCTTCAGCGGTACATTAAAGTCACAGCGAACCAGAACTCTTTTGCCATTCACGTTGATATCATCAACTGACTTTTTGTTAAGCATTGGAATTTCCTCCTGAATAGATCTTTTTAAAATAAGAGGCCCGGTCCAATCAGACCGGACCTCTTTTCGGGTCTTCTAGTTTAACATATCTACATTCCGCCTGTCATCACGAAAAAGAACTTTTATGACAACGACAGAACATGACTTTTGTAAAACTGATTAAGCCAGCTCAGCGAAATACTTAATGGTGCGAACCATCTGGCTTACATAGGAGTTCTCATTGTCATACCAGGAAACTACCTGTACCTGAGAAGTGCCATTGCCAAGGTTTACAACCATCGTCTGAGTCGCATCGAACAGAGAACCAAATCTCATGCCAACGATATCAGAAGAAACGATCTCGTCTGTATTGTAACCGAAGGACTCGGTAGCCTGTGCCTTCATCTCTGCGTTGATACCCTCAACAGTAGCCTCGCCCTTTACAACCGCGTTCAGAATCGTGGTAGAACCAGTCGGGGTCGGAACACGCTGTGCAGCGCCGATGAGCTTGCCGTTCAGCTCCGGAATAACAAGACCGATAGCCTTTGCAGCGCCGGTGGAGTTCGGAACGATGTTGACAGCGCCGGCACGGGATCTTCTCAGATCGCCCTTTCTCTGCGGTCCGTCAAGGATCATCTGATCGCCGGTGTATGCATGAATCGTGCACATAATACCAGACTCGATCGGCATATAATCATTCAGAGCCTTTGCCATCGGAGCCAGGCAGTTCGTCGTGCAGGATGCAGCGGAGATAACGGTATCTTCCGGAGTCAGGGTCTTGTGGTTTACATTGTAAACGATGGTCGGAAGATCATTTCCTGCCGGAGCGGAGATAACAACCTTCTTAGCGCCTGCAGTAATATGAGCCTCAGCCTTTGCCTTGGAGGTATAGAAACCGGTGCACTCCAGAACAACATCTACGCCAAGCTCGCCCCACGGAAGCTTGGAAGCGTCTGCTTCTTTGTAGATCGTGATGGTGTGGCCATCTACTACGATCGCGTCGTCCGTATAGGAAACTGTGTCAGCCTTCTCATATTTGCCCTGAGAAGAATCATACTTCAGAAGATGAGCCAGCATCTTCGGGCTGGTCAGATCGTTGATCGCTACTACATCGTAGCCTTCTGCCTGGAACATCTGTCTGAAAGCCAGACGACCGATACGTCCAAAACCATTGATTGCAACTTTTACTGCCATGATGATAATTCCTCCTATATGTGTTTTTGATAGGTCAGCGTCGGGGCGCTTCCGCAGCGTTGCCAAGCAGAAGCATCTCTCCCATTGCCGACAGCATTTGCTGCCGAACCTCTTGCGGGAGACGCTTTTTTGCCTGCCAAAAATCCCCAACCTGTAGCTATTCTACCTAATTCTTCCCGAAATTTCAAGTGCTAATATGCATTCCCTCAATTTTTTTTATAGACTTTTTATGAATTATTCGCTATGATAAGCTCATTGCACGGAAATGACCGCATATTGAACTGGCGCAGGCCGGTCAACGGCAGACTGCTGCGTCAGAAAAGACAGGAAGGACACGAACAATGAGCATACTATATGATTGTCATATGCACTCGGAGTTTTCCGGAGACAGTGAAACACCGACAGAAGTCATGATCCAGCGCGCCATTGAGCTTGGATTAAAGGGCATTACTCTTACGGAGCATCTGGATATGGACGCACCTCCGGGCGATACGGATTTTTCGCTCGATCTGGATGCCTATTTCCCGAGGCTTCTCGAGCTGCGGGAAAAATACCGGGATCAGATCCGAATTGGCATTGGCATGGAATTCGGTATTATGGCGCATCTTCCCGGCGCGCTTTCGGCACTGAATAAACAGTATCCGTTTGATTTCATCATTGCTTCCCAGCATTTTGTGCGGGGCATGGATCCCTATTATCCCAAGTACTTTGAAGGCAGAAGCGAGCGGGAAAGCTACGAGGAATTTTTCCGCGCCGAGTACGAGACGCTTTGCAGGTTTTCACCGGAGGACTATGACACGCTGGGACATCTGGATTTTGTCGTCCGCTATGGTCCGAATAAAAACCGGAATTACTCTTATGAAGCGTACGCGGATTTCATCGACCCGATCCTGCGGCATCTGATTGAAAATGGGAAGTGCCTGGAGATGAACACAGGCGGCTATAAAGCCGGTCTGGAAGAGCCCAATCCCTGCACGGGCGTTTTCCGCCGCTACCGCGAGCTCGGCGGAGAGCTTGTCACCATCGGCGCCGATGCGCACCGTCCCGTCCATGTCGGATTCGCGTTTGACCGTGCCGCGGCGATTCTGGAAGCTCTGGGATTTCGTTATTATACTGTATTCGAGCAAAGAAAAGGACGCCAGGTACGTCTGTGAGACGGTTTTCTGACGGTGTCGAAAGGCCTGAGACAAGACCTGAAACGTATGGACGGCGCCGCAGCAATTTATTTTTTTCTTTGTTTACAAAACCAGGTAAAGCGTGTATCATAGAATTAATGGAAATGACAGAATCAGTCTGTTTCCATTCTGGTGTAAAAGAAGTAACACGAATGCACTGTTGAAATGCAGTGATGGAAACACAATAGGAAGACTGCAGGTGAGACATGCATCGGGCAGACTTATACATAAAAAGGAGGACCTTATGGCAGTATTGGTAACGGGCGGCGCCGGTTATATCGGCAGCCATACATGTGTGGAGCTTCTGAACAACGGATATGAGGTTGTCGTGATGGACAATCTTTATAATTCAAATGAAAAGGCAATCGAGCGCGTGGAACAGATCACGGGCAAAAAGATTACCTTTTATAATGCGGATATGCTCGACCTCGATGCGGTCAACGCGATCTTTGAAAAGGAATCGATTGATTCGGTCATTCATTTCGCAGGATATAAAGCAGTCGGAGAATCCGTCCGCAAGCCGCTCGAATATTATCATAACAACATCACCGGCACTCTGACACTCTGTGATGTGATGCGCAGGCATGGGGTAAAAAAGATCATCTTCAGCTCCTCTGCCACTGTTTACGGCGATCCGGCGTTTGTACCGATTACGGAGGACTGCCCGAAGGGACAGATTACGAATCCCTATGGTCAGACGAAGGGGATGCTTGAGCAGATCCTGACCGACCTGCACACATCGGACCCGGAATGGAATGTTGTTCTTCTTCGTTATTTCAATCCGATCGGCGCACACAAGGCCGGAATTATCGGCGAAGACCCGAAAGGAATTCCAAACAACCTGGTGCCCTACATCGCCCAGGTTGCGGTCGGCAAGCTGGAAAAGCTCGGCGTCTTTGGCAATGATTATGATACGCCGGACGGCACGGGCGTCCGGGATTATATTCACGTAGTCGATCTGGCCAACGGCCATGTAAAGGCGATGAAGAAGTTTGATGACGAGCCTGCTGTACGCATTTACAATCTGGGCACAGGCAATGGCTACAGCGTGCTTCAGGTGCTCCACGCGTTTGAAAAGGCCTGCGGGAAGACGCTTCCATACGAAATCAAGCCGCGCCGGGCGGGCGACATCGCGACCTGCTACGCAGACCCGTCCAAGGCCAGAGAAGAGCTTGGCTGGGAAGCACAGTACGGCATAGACGAGATGTGCGCAGATACCTGGAGATGGCAGTCCATGAATCCGAATGGATACAATGACTGAGAACAACGGAGAACAGATTCAATACAGAAAATAGTTTAAGCCCCCTGGGCCCCACCGCCCGGGGGGTTCTTGCATATATCCGGAAAAGAAGGTATAATCGAAGCGTACGTTAACCATAAAATTTCAAAGGATGTATCAGATGCAAAGCAATCGAAACGATGATTATCATGACAGGCGAAAAAACAAAGCCAGACCCTACGGCAGCCGTTATGCAGATAAAAATGACAGCGTGAGCCCGAAAAGAAATGGGAAAAGAATCCGACGCCGCCATCGAAGAACCGGCGGTAAAAAAGCAATGCGTTTCTGTCTGCTGCTCTTTGCGGTGCTCATAATTGCTGTTTTCATCGGCGTCCGGCTTCTGGGACGCGGGGGAGGGGAAAGTGCCGATGGCAGTTCCGGTTTTTTCCGTCTTTTCCAGTCAAAGGATTCCGGCGCCCTGGCAGTTCCCGAGGTATCCGTGAGCCTGGATTCGCTGTACAGTCCATACGCGGTATTGATTGACCGCGAAACAGCTACCATCATGGCCTCCAAGCGAAGCGATGAGGTGATCTATCCCGCATCCATGACCAAGATTTTGTCGGTCTGGGTCGCAATGGAATCCATCAAAAATCTGGATGCCCAGGTCACCATGTCCGAAGACTATTATGACGAGCTTTATGCGCAGAATGCCTCTCAGGCCGGGTTTGAGCCCGGAGAAACTACCACAATCCGCGATCTTCTGTATGGAGCACTTCTCCCCTCCGGCGCAGAGTGCTGCATGCAGCTGGCGATAGAGGCAGCCGGTTCGGAGGACGCACTGGTCGAGCTGATGAATCAGAAGGTGGAAACGCTTGGACTGACGCAGAGTCACTTTACGAACTGCACGGGACTTCATGACGAGGAGCAGTACACAACGGTGTATGAGATGGCCCTGATTCTGCGCGCAGCGCTTGAAAACAGTACCTTCCGCACGGTCTTTACGACCCATTATCATGTCATGTCAGCGACGGATGTGCACCCGGATGGGTTTACGGTATGGAGCACCTTCTTCAAAAACGTAGCGGACGAGATCGTCACTGGCGGCGAGATTCTGGGCGCAAAGACCGGCTATACGGAAGAAGCCGGTCTGTGTCTCGCAACAATGGCGGAGGTGGGCGACCGGGAGTACATTCTGGTTACCGCCGGATGGACATCCGAGGATGTCGGCTCCTATCACATTTTAGACGCATATTCCGGCTATAATCTGCTTGGAGAAGCGCTCGGATATGGGACGGAGGATGACATCGCCGAGACCTCATAATGATTCTGAGCGGTGCTGCGCATTCGCTGTGAACGATAAAGAACGATAAACGAGGAGGTACTCTATGAACCATTGTGTTTCACAAACGACTGTCGGACGGCCTGTGCGCCGTTTTGGCCTTCGGCCTTTCCCTTATCTCCTGTCACTTGCCGTGGGACTGTCCGCGCTGTCTTTTTCCTGCCCGGTCATGGCGGAGGAAAACAAAACCTCAGAGACCTGCTTTTTCCTTGATACAGTCATCACGATTACCCTGTACGGAGATATAAATTCGACCGCGATGGACGGATGCTTTGACCTGCTGGATGAATATGAGCAGATGCTCAGCCGCACGATTGAGGGCAGCGATATCTGGAACATCAACCACAGTGCTGGAGAGCCAACGGAAGTGAGCGAGGAAACCGCTTCCCTGATTGAGACCGCCCTCTATTATTCGGAAGTATCTGACGGTGCATTCGATATCACAATCACTCCACTCATAGAACTCTGGGACATTGACGGAAAGTCCGGGACCATTTATGAGACAGACACAGAATCAGCCGCAGCCGACACACAGACCGACTCGGAGACCGGTTCGGAAACAGACACGAATACCGACTCGGAATCTGACCCTGATTCGGATTCTGCTGCGAGCCCCATACCCTCAGATGCAGAAATCGCAGAGGCATTGTCCCATGTTGATTACACGGCAGTTTCTCTGGATGGAACATCTGTCACTTTGTCAGACGCAGCCGCGGAAATTGACTTGGGCGGTATCGCCAAAGGATATATTGCCGACCGTCTGGAGGAATATCTTCTGTCACAGGGAATTGAGAGCGCGCTGATCAATCTGGGCGGCAATGTGCAGACGATAGGCACCAAACCGGACGGCAGCAGCTGGAAAATCGGCATTCAAAAGCCCTTCGGCCAAACCTCAGATCTCATTACTGTCGTCGAATGCACCGGAGAATCTGTGGTTACGTCCGGTACCTATGAGCGTTACTTTGAGGTAGACGGAACCATTTATCACCATATTCTGGATCCCAAAACCGGGTATCCTGCTGATAACGGCCTTACCAGTGTCACGATTCTGGCGGATTCCTCAACCGAATGCGATGCGCTCAGCACTACCTGTTTCCTTCTGGGGCTGGAGGACGGCATGGCTCTGATCGAGTCGCTCGACGGCATAGAAGCCCTGTTTATCACCGAGGATGAGACGATGCTCCGCTCCAGCGGGTTCCCGGAAGAATAAAAGAGAAGGAGGCAGCCGCCTTATGCTGCACACGGTTCACGCTCTTGACGCAGAGGAAACGAGATTATTGGAGGAAGAGTCGTTTCGATCTCTCCTTGGCACAGTTTCGTCGGAAAAAGGGATCGAGGCTGTAAATCCGGAAGACTGTCTGTTTTTTGATATTGAAACGACCGGCCTTTCTTCCGACACCTCCTTTGTTTTTCTGATCGGCTGTATCTGCTCAGACGGTACCTGCTGGTACCTGCATCAGTTTTTCATCCGTCTGGTTCATGAGGAAAAGGAGCTGCTCTCTTCGTTTCTGGAGCTTGCCGGAACATACCGGGTACTCGTTCATTTTAACGGAACTACGTTCGATCTGCCGTTTTTGCGGGGACGTGCCGCCGCAAACCATCTGGAGGATTCGGACACGGTATTAAGCGAAGATGAACGATGCTCCATTGATCTCTACCAGCACTTCCGCCCTCTTCGCAGGAAGCTGCAGCTCGCGCATATGAACCAGTCCTTTCTGGAACAGCAGGCCGACTGGATGCGGGAGGATACGTTAAGCGGAAGGGAAGTCGTCACGCGCTTCTGGGCGTATGCTGCAGCCGCTCCGGACAAGCAGCCAGAGTTACAGGCACTACTGCTAAAGCATAATCACGATGATCTGGCTGGGATGCTCCATGTGCTGAAGCTGGAGGCCTATCTGGCACTTTTTTCCGGACGGATTGCTTCGAATGTTATTGCGGAAGAATCCGGAAACCAGACGGTCCTGAATCTTCGATTTCAACTGCAGCTGCCGTTGCCCAAACCCATCGGCCAATCCGTACTCCTGTCAGATGGAGCGCAATGCTTTCTCCATGCTGACGCAGCTCTCGGAACACTCCAAATCCCCTTTTATACCGGAACGCTTCGATATTTCATTTCGGATTACAAAAATTATTATTATCTTCCTTTTGAAAATCAGATTGTACACAAAAGCGTTGCTTCCTATGTGGCAAAGGAATATCGGGAAAAAGCAAGGCCGGATAACTGTTTTGTCGAAAAAGAAGGGCGTTTTCTGCCCCTTCCGAAGCTCAGGCAGCGACCGGAAAATGAAAGAGACAGAAGCCTGCTGTCACAGCCGCCCTTTGCGCCTGTGTTCCGGGAAAGCTATGAATCAAAAGAGCATTATTTTGAATATAATTTTACAAATAATTCAGAAAACCATTCAAAAAATGATTCGGAATCTGTCCCCGGCGGATGGCCGGAAGCCCTCACTCTCTATACCAGGCTTCTGCTGCGGCAAATCTTCCGTTAGACCCTGCTCTCCGCGCCGGGCAGCAAAGCTGCCAGAATTCCATGCGCAGCCATGTGCAATCTAGTACCTCGTCTCCAAATTATCTCGACTTTATACTTGTCTGAATTTCCATCTG
>JAJQHZ010000103.1 GCA_021199475.1 Lachnospiraceae bacterium | reverse complement strand
TGACTTCCACGGATAGGAGATACTTTGAACGGCCGCGGCGCTTTTTGTTCATGCGTGATTATTCTTGTGAAAATGTACCTGTGTTCCGGAGGAACGGGGTTCTTCCGCAACTATTAGTATTTCCTACTGACAATTAGTAGAGGTTGTGGTAAAATTAGATTATCTTTAGCACAAGGAGTCCAGATGAATGAAGACAACAGATGAGCTGAACTTAACTGAATTTTATCCAAAAGACCTGGAAATCATTAGTGTGGAAAATTTGGAGACCGAGATCTGGATTCATATGAAATCTTGCAGTAAAACTTTTAATTGTCCGAAGTGTGGTACTGAATTGAATAAATACCATTCTATGCATCACAGACGTGTACAGGATCTGCCAATTCTTGGCAAGCGGACAATGCTTGATATTAACATGCATGATTATTACTGCACGAATGATGACTGTGATGTCGGCTCCATTGTAGAAACATATGATGGTTTTTTAGATTATTGCAGCAGAAATACAGAACGCCTTATTGACTTTGCTATTATTCTTGCCTTGGAGACAAGCTGTGAAAGTGCTGCCCGCATTTTGAAGGCTTCTAATATCAAAATTAGCGGAGATACAATAATAAGAATGCTTATGAGGCGATATTCGGAGCAGGAAAAACCGGTTTGTGGAAATGCCATTGGTATTGATGATTTCGCTTTTAAAAAAAGGCACACTTACGGGACGGTTATCGTAGATGAAGGAACCCACAAGACCGTTGCCGTACTTAACGGACGGGATGGCGAAACTCTTAAAAAATGGCTGAAACAAAACCAGCATGTAAAAACCGTAACCCGTGACCGGGCATCGGCATATGCAAAAGCTGTAGAAGAAGTGCTTCCGGACTGTATGCAGATAGCTGACCGATTTCACCTGCACCAGAATCTTCTGGAGGCAGTTAAAAGAGTGGTAAATGGAACTGTTCCTGTAGACATTAAAATACCGTCAGATTATGGGAAAACGCAGGAAACAGAGCAGCATTCACAGGCAAATGTCTGTGACGGTAAAAAAAATCTCTGAGGGTGTGGATAACTTCCCGGAATACAATGAAAAGTATGTACAACTATATGAAACGATCCATAAATACGCTGATGTCGGATACAGTAAAAGAGAAATAGCAAGGGCTTTACAATGCGGCCGCAATACCGTCACAAAATTTTTAAACGGAGATTTAGAATCACTCTGTCGTAAAAATTATAAAAGCAGCTTAGACAGATATTATGATTATGTAGTTAAGGAGCTTACTGCCGGCAAATGCCGGATGGATGTATATAATGGTTTGGTGCTAAAAGGTTACGAAGGAGGCAGGACTGCAGCGTATGATTACATGAATAAAGTTATAAAAAGGCATCGGCTTGCAGTATCGGTAATTAAAAGCACTTCAGCGGATGCAATTAAAAAAAGATATGAATTACAGAAATATGATCATATTAGCAGGTCTGGTGTTTTTCGTTTTCTCTGGATGAACGCTGAATTATCTGAGGTACACCGTTCTTATATTATGGAGCACTATCCAAGGATAAGAGAATTGCGTAATTGCATACTGGAATTTCGTGATATATTTGAGAGGAAAAGTATGCCTCGCTTATATTTGTTCATTGAAAAATATATGAATTGCGAAATGAAAGAAATCCAAACTTTCGCAAAAGGTCTTATGAGAGACATAGAGGCTGTTGAGAACTCCGTGGCAAGTTCATTATCAAATGGATTTGTAGAGGGGACAAACAGCAAGCTTAAAATGGTAAAGCGAACAATGTATGGACGCTGCAGCAAGGAACTGCTGGCCGCAAAGCTGATGTATGATCCTTATACAAAATACTAATAGTTGCGGAAGAACCAGAAATGGCCGGAATACTCAATGCGATAGATTTCGGTCAGGCTGTGCTTTTCTCCGTTGTAGGTAAATGTCATTTTCGGAGATTTCCTGACCATTCCGATTACATGATATCCGAGTTCCCTGACGGCATGGACTGTTTTGGGTGATGTAAACCAGCTGTCGAAAAGCACATAATCAGCAGGAATCAGCGCCTTTTTCGCGTGCTTCAGTAATTCCAGCATGACCTCTGTGCCTTTTTTCATAGCAAGAGACCGCCGGTGGTAACCGTTTGTGCGCTTATCAATATCATTGGCTTCGTAAATGTAAAACCACTCGCCTAGTTTCGGGTTAAACTTTGTGGCATACTTGAAAAAACTCAAAAAACTAATAGTTTTTTCAAGGAGGTCCACGATGGATAAAATCACTCATGAAGTACGCCTTGCCAACTGGAAAAAGATTGTTGAACGATGTCAGGCTCGTCCCGAGGGACAGACCGCCAGGCAGTGGCTTGACGATAATGGAATCAGCAGCAAATCATATTACTACTGGCTCCGAAAGATCCGGAAGCTCGCATACGACCAGTCCGCAGGAACAAACACCGCTGTCTCCACTGTTACATCAGAGGCGGTAGCTCCGGTTTCATTTGCTGAAATCCCATTCAGCGTTGGAAGCGAATCTTCCTGCGGTTCTGACAAATCGGCTTTTCAGCCGACCGCAGTTGTCAAAACAGACCGCGCATCCATTGCATTCTCAAATGGAGCCACATCGGAACTGATGGCTGCAATCATCCGGGAGGTCCTCAAAAATGCTTGAGGATGCGGCGAAAATCCGCCGCGTCGTCATTGCGACAGGATATGTTGATCTGCGCAAGGGAATTGACGGACTCGCACAGATCATTGGCGCCCGTTATAACCAGAACCCATTTGAGCAGGGAACGCTCTTCCTGTTTTGCGGCAGACGTTCAGACCGCATGAAAGGACTGCTCTGGATGGGTGAAGGTTTTCTTCTGTTGTATAAGCGGTTCGAGAACGGTTCGCTTACGTGGCCGCGGACACAGGAAGAGGCAGCCGACCTGACTGAGGAACAGTTCCATTATCTCATGCTCGGCCTGAATCCTCTGAACCCTAAGATCAAAGAGGTCCATCCATCGAAAGTCAGCTGAGGCGTTTGTGCAAAACAGAAAATTTTCAGGCTGATATTTCAGCTGGGGAATAATCCCTACAGCTGCTGCATCAGGAAGCATCACCGGTCTGCCCACCGCCTGCAGAAGGCTTCCGGAGAAAAAAACCGCACATTGAAAACAGATTATTTACCTGCCCTACATGGGCGTCTTGAAAGATTTCATCCATAGTCAAAATGACGGAAGCCAAAATCCCCGGAACTGGCGTTTTACCTGTATTTGCGGTATAATGGGGACCAGTAAAGGAGCGGCCATCATGGGAACGAAATACACGGTTGAACAACTGAACAGCTACAGCAGGCAGGAACTCATCACGCTTCTGCTTTCCCAGCAGGAACAGCTGGACAAGATGAATGAAAACCTTGAACGGCTGATCGAGCAGATCAGGATCGCAAACCAGCAGCGTTTTGGCCGCCGTACGGAAAAACTTTCAGAAATCCCAGGACAGCTCTCTTTTTTTAACGAAGCAGAGCAGTTGTCGGAAGCCGCAGATGAAACTGCGGAGCCGGACCCGGATGATGTCCTTCCCCCGAAGCCCAGAAAGAAAAAACAGAAGGGCAAGAGGGATGCTGACCTGAAAGACTTCCCCAGAGAGATCCATGAGCACGCTGTGGCAGAGGAAGAACTTGACAGGATGCTCGGTGCCGGGAACTGGCGCGAGATGCCGGTCGAGGAATGTAAGCGGCTCCGTTATGAACCAGCCTCATGGACAGTTGAGGAACACCGGACTCATGTATATGTAGGCACTGGTGGTGACCATCAGGATGAGTTCGTGCGTGGCGACCGACCGAAGGATCTGCTCCGTAACAGTATCCTTACACCATCGCTAGGGGCCGCAATCATGAACGCGAAGTATGTGAATTCTATCCCAATCAACCGGATCGAGCAGGAATTCGCCAGGAATGGTCTGAACCTTTCCCAGCAGGTCATGGCGGGCTGGATCATCAAATGCTCCGAACGGTATCTTTTCCCGTTATGGTGCCGCCTGAAAGAGATCCTTCTCGGATTCGCGGTAAACCAGGCGGATGAGACACCGGTAGAAGTTATAAAGGATGGCCGGCCGGCAGGGAGTAAAAGTTACATGTGGGTCCACCGCTCGGGAGAGTTTTACAGGGAACGGCCGGTAGTCCTCTATGAATACCAGAAGACAAGGGCCAGCAGCCATCCCACAGACTTTTATAAGGATTATACGGGAATCCTTATGACGGACGGTCTGGGGCAGTATCATAAGATGGCCCGTGAAATGGACGGGCTGACCAATGCGAACTGCTGGGCACACGCAAGACGGTCATTCGCCGATGCAGTCAAAGCAATCGGTAAGGATAATGACCAGGCGGCAAAGCTGTCCACAGCGTACCAGGCACTGACCAGGATCGCCGCGATCTATAAGCTGGAAGGGACCCTGAAAGATCTTTCCTCCGAAGAACGGCTCCGTGAACGGCAGGCATCGATCAGACCGCTGGTCGATGAGTTTTTTGCGTGGGCAAAGGAACGTCTCGCCGACACGACCTGCCTTCCGAAAGGAGAAACAGCGAAAGGGTTAAACTACTGCGTCAATCAGGAGGAATATCTGCGGGTGTTTCTGACTAATGGTGAAGTCCCGATTGACAACTCGGCCAGCGAGCGGAGCGTCCGGCCATTTACTGTAGGCCGGAAGAACTGGGTATTCATCTATTCTACAAAAGGCGCGGAAGCCAGCGCGGTTGTCTACAGCATAGCCGAAATCGCGAAGCTGAATAATCTGAACCCTTACTACTACCTGAAGTATTTACTGGAAGAATTGCCGCAACGGATGGACGTAGATGGCCATATCGCTCCGGCTGATCTGGATGACCTGCTTCCATGGTCGGAAAGCCTTCCAACTAAATGCCGCAAAGCAAGCCGCTGAAAAGCGGTTTGTTTTTACCAAACGGCGGATGGTTTTACATTTACTTGGCTTCATTGATGCGGGTTTTCTGTTTCTCGGACGAAAGCAATACGCTATTGA
>JAJQHZ010000159.1 GCA_021199475.1 Lachnospiraceae bacterium | reverse complement strand
ACTCAATGCTTTCTCGAAAAGATGCGGATAAAAAAATCCGTCGTATAAGATTTTTCCTTTGGATTCACAAGCCCTCGGTTTCGCATGCAGTACCCGGATCCCCAGCTTCGCACAGGCCTGTTCCAGCTGGTTTGATGTGTACTGCGTACCATTGTCCAGGTACGTACAATCAAAGCGCCCGTGTTTCAGGATTGCCTTATAGAACGTGTCTTCCACAATTTCCTGCCTCTGGTTGTCGTAAACCTCCGACTGCAGAATGTACCTGGAATGGTCATCGATCAGGCTTGAAAGATAAGTTTTTACCAGTTTCCCGTCACTTGTCCGGATGTCCGGGCCATACTTGATATCGCCCTGTATCAGTTCCATCCGGTGCGGCCTGCAAAAACGCCGCGAAGAGCTTTCCCGCTTCTCTGCGTACCGTTTCATCTGCTTCGTCCCAAACCCGGCTTTGTACAGGTACCGCTGCATAGTGGATGCTTTCAGCACACCCGGCGCGGCCCATCCTTCCAACTCCAGTATTTTGATGATCTGCCGGACACTCCTCCGGGGGACCTCCTTTTTCAGCTGGATCGCTTCCGCCACGATCTCATCAAAGTTCTCCGGCAGTGCCTGTGATCTCCGTTTCTCGCGGTTCATGGGCTTCAGCCCCTGGAAAGATCCTTCCCGGAAAGACTTCTCATAACGGTAGACGCTCCTTTTCGATATCCCGTTCCGTTCGGCGATTTCATCCCTCAGCTGAGACCTTTTACCCTCATCCAGGCTTTCATCCAGCAGTGGGCTGATGATCTGGAACCGTTTCAGTGCCTCCTCGTCCTGCCAGTTTCTGACTTCTTTGTTCTGCATAACAGCCGCCTCCTTATCTTTGTTGAGGCAACTTTAACGCTTTTCTCCTGTGACAACAATCAAAAGTAGGTGCATATGACCTGCGCCGGATGGGGCACCAGACCTCCTCCGGCATTATATAAGAACCAGTTGACTATCTTCAGCCAGCCGGGGCTTACCTTTATCCTGAGTTCTTTCAGTAAGGAATCCGTTGACCTTGCGAACTCTATACCAAGGTCAAGGAGACGGTCTGCCGTCGATTTCATCTCGCCATCTATGTGGTCTTCATTTATCTGCATCCAGTATTTCCAGTGGTTCATCGTCTGTTCGCAGGGGTAATCTTCGCATTCCACATCCTCTTCCGATACAACACCGTCTACAACATCCTCTATCAGCTGCGTGTCATAATGCTTATATGGGCTGATACTGTCAGGCAGTTCATTATGGAGCCTTCCGCACTCCTCATTGCTGCACTTTAGCCGGTTGATCTGATACCACTCGGTTTCGCCGCCTGCCAGGCGGTGGATCCTTAAACGTTTGTCCCGTTTCTTCAGAAGACTTCCACACAATGGGCAATAGAAGTCTTCCTTACTGATTACCAAAAACACCTGTTTCGGGATTGCGTTCTAAATCATAGTTTGATAAAATGACCATGGTTTCAATACCATGTCCCAGGAAGCACTGCCCGGTCAAATCAAGGTTCCTGGGACCTTTCTTTAGACTTCCATGACAGTATACAGATTAATTTCGTGACAATCAAACAGATTTAAAACAGGTCATGCTGGGAGAGCGGCAACAATACTGGGCATATAATCCATCGATGTAATTCTTCACCTCATAGATTCCCGCATCCTCACCCACATCCGCGGTTTCCAGTCCGGAAACACTAAAGCTTGTCTCTCCAACCGTTACGGAAAAATTAATCTCCGCATCAGAAGACTCATACTCGACAACAACCACGCCGGAGTCCTCTTCCTCCCCGTCCCATGTGCCATCCGGAAGCACATATTCCAGTACTTCCGCAATAGTCACCGTGTCATAATTTCCAAGATAACCACTCTGCACATCATTGACCGCGTCAATCACATCCGCGTAATCCGCCTGCACCGGGAGAACGTTTCCCGGCACAAGCATCATAACTGCGAACGGAACAAGAAATTGTCTGATTCTCTCATTCTTTTTCATTTTGTTATTTTCACCTTCTTCTTACTGCTCCATGCGGAGTAATATTTCTTGCCCGATACCGTCTTATAAGTCCGGATTCTTACATAATACGTTTTTCCTTTTTTCAGTCCGGACAGTTTTACCTTCGCTTTCGACGCGCCCGATACCTGTTTCGTCTTGTTTCCCGATGAAAACGTCTTACTGGTGGAATACTGAATCTGATATCCGCTCACGTTACTCGACTTCTTCCACCTTATAGTTGCCTTCTTCTTAGAAGTGTTTTTTGCGGAAGAAAGCTTTGTCCCTGTCAGGCGGGTGATTGTCTTACTTGCCCCATTACTTATAATGGTATCACCATATGGAATGACTGTATAGATATAAGTAGTTCCATTGTTGTTTTTCACAGCAGTGTCGGTATAGCTGACTTTAGAGGTACCTGAAATCGTTTTGATCAAAGCAGCAGCTTCCTCGGAATCCGACTTCCGATACACATAATATCCGTCCGCATCTGACACCTTTCCCCAGGTCAGCGTAATCCCGGAGGAAGCATTGGTCGCCCCCGAAATGCTCAATGACACAGACCTCACAACGGAAATCTTACAACTCGCCTGCACATCCGCTGAATCCGAAAAAGAAGAAGCCGCTGTGATCGTCGTCTGACCTAATTTTAAAGCAGTCACCGTACCATACTCATCCACCGTCGCAACACTCGTATTACTGCTTGTCCAGGTCACTCCCTGCTCGCTGGCATTGGACGGAGTAAATGTCGCAGACAGATATGCTTTTCCACCGACACTCAATTGTTCACTCTCCGGAAGCGTTATGCCAGTCAGCGGAATATACTCTTCCTGCGTCAGACAAATAGAATAATCCCAGTCCGCCGAGTTTCCCGTCATCTTTACATAGTAAGTCCCGGCTTCATACAGCCCTTTCGCAGAGGAAATGTAAGGATCACTCCCGCTTGTGACCGTGTCCAGTTCTGTCATCGAGCCATTTGACTCCATTCTGTACAACGTCGCCGTCACCGTTCCGCTGGAATCGCGCGGAGTTTTCAATTCCATCGTCAGATAACACTTCTCTGTGGCAGTATAGGAGAACCAGTCGATGTCGCTGGAGTCTCCGTTGTTTTCGTAGATATTGATATTTCCGGTATACCAGGTGTTGACACTCTTGGAGTTTGCCTGAGAGGCGAGATCATTTTTTTCAATCTCATAGGCATCCGAAGATTCTGCTGTACCGGCAACTGTAAACTGATATGGCAGATAATCACCATAATATCTTTTTACAACTATAAAATAATTTCCTGCCGGAAGCCGTAAATCAGAAAAAACTGTCCCATAACTACTGCTTTTGCTGCTAATTGTGTCATTATAGAGGCAAGTTGTATTTCCATTGCCGTCTTCCGAATATAAGTAAGCATACAACCAGTCTCTACTATTGCTTGCATCATAAAATCCATAAGAAATACTCACTTTTGATGAAGCGTTCAGCGTAAAACGATAGTAATCATACTCATCTACAGCACTAACTGAAGCGTCATACAGTGTGTTCAGTGAAATCTGATTTGCTTCGTCAAATGAATCATTTGATTCCGTTTCTCCGTTATAAGTCCCCGCTGTCTCGTATTTGATATATAGCGTAGCCTCACTGTTTGTGGTCGTTGTGCTGCCAGACAGCTCGAAATTATACTGTTTTCCTTCAGGCAGCGTCGCATAATAAGATGTAGCGCTTTCAAGATTGGTGTTCAGATTCAACTCGCAGGATGTGTATTGATAACTATCAAGGGTATCTATCAGCCCTGTTCCATGCATGTACAACGTATACGAAGACGGATACGTACAATTCTCCAATATAAACTGCACGCGCCCCGCACCTGATACTGAAAAATACTGTGTGGTATTGAGGATATCTGATATGTAGTAGGTCGTATTAACCTCCAGCTCCGTCACCGCGTCCGTCGAAACAGTCTGCGCATTCGACTCCACTTCCTCGATGGATACCACCGAAATTCCGTCATTCTCCTGAAACTCCGTCTCGGCATTCATCTCTTCCGTCTCAGCCGCAGCAATTTCTTCCTCCTCCACAGCACTGCCAGTATCCTCTGCTTCTGCCATCCCAGCTTCATCCGTCATGGCGGAAATGTCTTCTTCGAGAATCACATCTTCCCCGATCTCGACTTCCTCTGCCAACGCATTGCTGCCCGAAAAGGCTGTCAGTATCGCCATTGTGCATAATAATACGATTTTCTTTTTCATAGCAAAGCCTCCATTCATTTCTATTGTTGATCTTAGGTTACTTTTCTCAGGAAGTGAGCACCTTCTGTGCACTGGGAAGAATTTTCTTTGTTCTCCCGTTCTTCCTGTCATTATCTGGATTGTATCACAATTAATGCTAATGGGCAATATTTATTCTGCCCCAACAGGCGCTTCAAATCGTTTTTTATTACCGTAGAATGAAGGAAACAATTTTATGTATCAGTAATAAAAGTCACTTCAACCGATTCATATTACCTTGCCGACGTTTCCGTGCGGCAGACTATGGAGGCGCATCTGTATGAGGGAACTGGACTACAAAGCCATCGGTAAACGAATTCGTGAAGCACGTAAGGCGCAAAAACTCACCCAGGAGGAAGCAGCCGAGCGCTGCGATATCACCAGCTCTTTTTATGGAAATATCGAGCGCGGTGATAAAAAAATGAGTCTTGAGACTTTAGCCAAGATCTCGAGGGGATTGTCTGTTTCTGCCGACGTACTTCTGTTTGGCTCTTCTCTCACAGGCAATGATATTCTGGCCGAGCTTCAGGAAAAGCTTCAGCGAACCGCTGATCAGAATCAGGCTGAGAAATACCTGCTGATTATCAGCCATCTCTCAGAAATCATTGACAGGCTGTGAGCCCAAACAAACAAGAGCCACGTTTTATCTTTTTGCGCAATAGACCCCCTGACTATCCCTGTTTGTTACACACCTTGTTCAGTACACTTCCCGTTCGATATACAGTTTTGAATATTCCGCAGTAATGGTACCGCGAATGCGGTACTTTCGTACCGGACAT
>JAJQHZ010000138.1 GCA_021199475.1 Lachnospiraceae bacterium | reverse complement strand
ATATTTCATCTCGATTATATCATTTGGATATCTTTACTTTCTTCTTGCTGCTCCAGTCTGAATAGTACGTTTTTCCTGAAACCGTCTTATACGTTCGTATCCTTACATAGTAGGTTTTTCCCTTTTTCAGCTTAGAAATAGTTTTACTTGATTTAGAAGCACCGGAAATTTTTACTGTCTTATTATTCTTAGCAAATGTCTTGCTGGTAGAATACTGTATCTGATATCCGGAAACATCGGTAACTTTTGTCCATTTAACCACAATTTTTTTAGACGACTTATTCTTTACGCTCGACAGCTTTGTGCCAGTCGGTGTGGATGAATTCTCTTCAACAGTTTCTGAACTTGAAGTTACAATAATTGATTTTACCGTACTTGCCTTTTCCGTATTGTCATCCCCAGACGCCGTAATAATGATCGCCGTACTTCCCGCTTTCAGTCCAGTTATGATCCCATCGGCATCCACAGAAGCTACTGAACCATCGCTGCAGCTGTATGTTATTGTGCCCGTACCGCTAGCCGTTATCTTTGCTGTTGAACCGACAGAAATGGACAGCAAATCGATTGATGCTGCTACAGACTGGCTGGCTTTGTTAATTGTAAAAGTTTCTTTAATTGCACCGATATAACTGCCTGCCCCGCTGATAGTCACAGTGGCTGTACCTGCATTTATATTATTGCTGTAGGAAACTGTATAGTCAGTACCTTTTGTCAATGTAGTTGATCCATTTGTAACGGTAACATCCGGTGTTTTTTCTGTACCGTCATATGTATATTCAATCGCTGAGAGTGTTGCGGAACAAGATGAAAGGTCTACCGTTTCAACCTCCTGTGTAACCGTCTTATCCGTGACATTCACAGTTACATCCATAAGCCTGTAAATGCCATTGCCACTTACATAGTAATTATATATCAAGCCCTGTGGTATGTCATTTTTGTCAAACACAATATAATCGCCTGATTTAACTGCACCAGCCGATGTAATAATCACATTGTTTGAATTATCCGTTCCCACCAGATCATCTAATGATATTTTTAAAGTATTGTTTACCTGTTTCGCTGTGATACTGCTGCTTTGCGTGCTGCAGACAAAAGATGTCAGAGAAGTATTATTACTTATATCAAGCATCCGAAGATTGTTTGAAGAACAATATAAAGTTTTAAGGGCAGGGCAAGCACCTACGTCTAATTCAGCTATATTATTTTCAGAGCAATTTAGATATTCAAGCTTCGTGTTATTGCTCACGTCTAATGAGGTTAAGTTATTACAAGAACAATTTAACTCAATCAAAGCAGTGTTATTACTTAAATCAAGATCTGAAATATTATTTTCGTAGCAATATAAATATTCCAATGCTGTATTTTTACTTACATCCAGGCTGCTTAGTTTATGGCATCCAATACATAAATAAGTCAGCGCCGTATTTTTACTTAAATCAACAGATTCAATATACCCGTCATAAGTAGATAAGTATGTTAAGGACGTGAAAAATTCAATTCCCTGCAGTGAAGATACTCCTTCGTACACTGTTATTTTTGTTGTTGATGCGATCTCACTCTCACTTAGTGTACCGCTGCTGTCAGAATCAATCCTGCTACTGATGTATGACCGAAATTCAGCATCTTGAAAATTTGTTTCATTAATTTCTATCTCTCCACTCGAAACCGTTACCGGAATATTAGCTGTGTCTTCCAAGCTAACAGTAGAAATATCTTCTATGTTCACTGTGACAGGCTGTTCTTTGTCCAGATCGTCTTCTACTTCAATCCCTTCATCCGAGATTTCATCAGAAACAATGACCGCCTCCTGCTCCTCGCTCGCAAAAGCGACATTCGCCGACATGCCAACTGCCATAATGGCAGCCATTAATACTACAACTTTCTTTTTCATGAATCATTCCTCCTATTGCTGCTCGTCCACCGACTCGATCAGTTCCTGATACTTCTGCGGGAGTGTGACCTGCGGCGCATCGTCGATCTGCCATCCGAGCCAGCTGGTTTTTTCTTTTACCTGTTCAAGCAACACAGGCACGTTCTCTGCTTTTTCCAGACAGATTTCGGCGCTCTCCGTCTCCCCACTTTCAGGTGTAGCGAAAAACAGTATGACAGCATCAAGCTTACCTTTATGTCATTGAGTATAACACAGGGAATAGAAATTTACTATAGACCTATGGTACTTTTTTCTTTGACAAACGGACAACTACTCTCGTCCGCCGATAAAAGGTTCACCCGAATCAAAGAACTGGCGTATCTGAAGTATTTGTAATACCTGTCAGATATTTGTTTAATTTTGATTTGCATGCATTATTTCATTCTTTATATGCTCGCATCTTTTCTGAAAACTTTCATTATCTTTTGACAATTTCTGTTATGTTTTACCATTGCCATGCTTCTTAACATTTGCTATCATTGTTAATGGAATTTAATAGGAAGGAGTTGTATCAGTATGCGTTGTTGTATTTGCGGCACAAGGATTGGCTCCCGGCGTTTATCCGCACAGTTACTTCCGGAAGCTTCATCACGGAAAATCTGCAAGGTATGTGTAATCCAGCGAAGGCACCTGATATCAGGCAATCTGGAGCAGAGGCAGAATGCCAATAAATATTTTTCCGATATTCTTTCACAAAATAAAATTGATCCGGAAGTAAGCAACTATATTTCCGACCTTATTCGAATCTGTGTTCCTGAATCGAAATTGACAGCGAAAGGAACAGACCAAAAAGAGACTCGTAAAGTCTCATTTAGGCTCCGGCACGTATAAGACTCCTTGAGTACCGACTCTAGACTTTCGTTCACAAGGCATATATATTCTGCTTTTCTTACATAATCATCTCTGCTTATCAAATCGTTTTTTACACAAAAAAGAGTACCATCTTATAATGACAGTACTCTCTTTACTAAGCAGATTTTACCATCTCATTCCGAAAAAACACGTAAACTTTGCTTTCGGATCTTCGTCAAATCAGTTGCCTGCCATCTGCTTCGCAACCTCTGCCGCGAAGTCCTCCTGCTTCTTCTCGATGCCCTCGCCGGTCTCGTAACGTACAAAGCCCTTGATGGTAATGTTCGCGCCGTTTGCCTTCGCTACCTGCGCCACATACTGTCCAACGGACTGCTTGCCGTCTTCAGCCTTTACATAAACCTGGTCGAGCAGGCAGATCTCCTTGAGCTCCTTTTTCACACGACCCTGAATGATACCCATGATGACCTTCTCCGGCTTCTGAGACTCCTTCGGATCATTCTGGATCTGAGCAAGAAGGATTTCCTTCTCATGCTCGATATAGTCTGCGCTTACTTCCGCATCGCTGGTATAGAGTGGCTTCAGTGCAGCTACCTGCATCGCCACATTCTTTGCCATCTCCTTGATCTCGTCATTCACCACGTCGGTCACGACATCAACCAGAACACCGATCTTGCCGCCCATATGAGTATAAGAAGCAACGAATCCGGCATCCTCTTTTACCTGAGCGAATCTGCGGATGTTCATGTTCTCGCCAATGACAGCGATCTGACCTGCCAGTGCCTCATTCACGGTCTTCGTCGTGTCAAATTTCCACGGCTCTGCGAGGAACGCCTCGATGTCCGCTGCCGTTGTCTCCATCGCCTGCTCTGCGACCTGCGCCACATAGCCCTGGAATTTCTCGTTCTTTGCCACAAAGTCGGTCTCGGAATTGACCTCTACCGCTACCGCGCTCTTGCCGTCTTCTGAAACGAGCACCTTCGCCAGACCTTCGGCCGCAATTCTGCCCGCCTTTTTCTGAGCAGTCGCAAGACCTTTTTCTCTCAGCCACTCAACAGCCTTGTCCATATCTGCGTCCGTCGCCGTCAGAGCCTTCTTGCAGTCCATCATGCCGGCGCCCGTCATCTCTCTTAACTCTTTTACCATTCCTGCCGTAACAGCCATTTCCCACAATCCTCCTGAAGTTCTGTTTTTGGTATCCCGTCATTAGAAATCTTAGAATGCTTCTACCGGTGCTTCCTCGTAAGCCTCTTCCGCCTCAGCCGGTACTGCTTCTTCCATTCCCTGCTTTGCCTCTACAATAGCGTCTGCCATCTTCGAAACGATCAGCTTGACCGCACGAATTGCATCGTCATTGCCCGGAATCACGTAATCCAGCTCTTCCGGATCGCAGTTCGTATCGCAAATACCGATCAGCGGGATGCCAAGGGTATGTGCTTCCTGTACACAGATATGCTCCTTCTTCGGGTCAACCACAAAAATGGCATCCGGAATTCTCTTCATCTCCTTGATACCGCCAAGGTTCCGATTCAGCTTCTCCATCTGCTTCTTCAGGGCAATAACTTCCTTCTTCGGCAGGCGGTCGAATGTACCATCCTGCTCCTGCCGCTCCAGATCCTTCAGGTATTTGATTCTGGACTGGATGGTCTTAAAGTTCGTCAGCATACCGCCAAGCCATCTCTCATTTACATAGAACATCCCACAGCGCTCCGCCTCAGCCTGAACCGCATCCTGTGCCTGCTTCTTGGTGCCGACAAACAGAATCGTACCGCCGTTCGCGGTGATATCCGCAACTGCTCTGCATGCCTCATCGACCTTCACAACTGATTTCTGAAGGTCGATGATGTAGATGCCATTGCGCTCCGTGTAGATGTACTCTGCCATCTTCGGGTTCCATCTTCTGGTCTGATGACCAAAGTGAACACCTGCTTCCAGTAACTGCTTCATTGAAATTACGCTCATGTCTTTTCTCCTTTTGGTTAGATTCTTCCGTGTGCTTCTTCTTCCGGAGAGACCACCGGCTCAAATCCCGGTCTTTCCGCTCTGTCAGAAAACCTCCTGTCAAAGAACCTCCTGTCAAAGAACTTCTCATCAAAGTGCTTCTCATTAGAGTACGTCTCGTCAGAAAACCTCTCTGACGATTTACGGAAATCGGAATCAACAGCCCACTGTGGCACCGTCTGCGGAATCATCACACGTGTTTAATCGTCAACTTTGCAAGTATAGCACAGGTGAATACAGAAAGACAAGCATTTTTTTACGTTTTGGCACCTTTTTAGAGGATTTCACATCAATTGGCTGTGTCAGATGCGAATCCGCGTGAATAAAATATAGATAACAATCAATAATCCCGGACGCCTCATCTCTATACAAAAATAATACTTCTGTTTCATCAGAGTACTATGAAAAAACAGGCGCCGGGTAAGCACATATCTTATCAAAAACGGAGGATTAACAGATATGCCGACATTTCTATTGAATAATCGATCCAGATCCGCGCAAACAGTGGATTATCCGGATGTCGGAGCCCTTCAGGTGACCGCCCTGTCAGAGCAGAACCTTCCAATCCGGGACGCTGTTGTGGACATCGCCTATACCGGAGATCCGGATGCGATCATCGAAGAAATCCAGACCGATCAGAACGGGCGAACGGAACAAATCACACTGGCGGCTCCGCCGGTGGAATACTCCCTGCAGCCTTCCGAGGAGCAGCCTTACGCAGAATACACGATTCGCATCACCGCTCCCGGCTATGAGCCGGTGACCGTCAGCGGAGCCGAGATCCTGAGCGGTCAGCTCGCACTGCAGAGCGTCACTCTTCCTTCTTCCGGCCCCGGCGAGCCCCCGGACACTATAGTCATCCCGGAACACACACTGTACGCCTACTATCCGCCAAAAATCGCGGAAGCAGAAATCAAACCGATAAACAACAGCGGTGAAATTGTACTGGACCAGGTCGTCGTACCGGAATATATCGTCGTCCATGACGGAACGCCTCAGGATTCCACCGCACGTGACTACTATGTCCAATATAAGGATTATATCAAAAATGTTGCAAGCAGTGAGATTTATTCAACCTGGCCATACGCAACGCTGGCTGCGAACATTCTCGCCATTCAGTCCTTTACCCTGAATCGTATCTACACAGAATGGTACCGGAACAAATCCTATCATTTCACGATCACTTCCTCGACCGCCTATGACCAGAAATGGGTCTACGGAAGGAATATTTTTGAGAGCATCTCTGATGTGGTCGATGAGCTGTTTGAAAATTATCTCTCCCGGCCAAATGTAAAACAGCCAATCCTGACGCAGTACTGCGACGGCTCACGCGTGACCTGCCCGCAATGGCTCTCCCAGTGGGGAAGCGCCGCCCTCGGGGAACAGGGATATACTGCTTCTGAAATCATTCGTTATTATTATGGCGAAGATATGTATATCAACACTGCAGAGCAGGTCACCGGTATCCCGGCTTCTTACCCCGGCTATCCGCTCTCCATCGGTTCCGTCGGGGCGGACGTATTGAAAATTCAGGAACAGCTCAACGCGATTTCCAATAATTACCCTCTGATTCCAAAACTCGTCCCGGATGGGATCTTCGGCGAGGCGACAGAGGCCGCAGTCCGGACCTTTCAGTCTGTTTTCGGTCTTACACAGGACGGAATTATCGGAAGCCGCACCTGGTACAAAATCTCCGATATCTATGTCGCTGTGACGCGAATGGCGGAGGGCACATAAAGCGCCGCATGTCTAAGCAGCGTACATGATACGGGTACAGCCGACACTTACTCCAGGAATTTTTTCAGCTCATCCATAAAGGTATTGACATCCTTAAACTCCCGGTAAACGGACGCGAAGCGAACATATGCTACCGCGTCCAGCTCTTTCAGCCTGTCCATGACCATCTCCCCAACCACCTTGCTGGCAATCTCTTTTTCTTCCATATTGAAGAGATCCCTTTCGATCGAATCCGCCGCCTCATGAATCTCCTTAATCGGAATCGGACGCTTATAGCAGGCGCGCATAATGCCGGATTCCAGCTTATTCCGGCTATACTGCTCCCTGCTCTGGTCTTTTTTTATCACAATCAACGGAATCGACTCTACCTTTTCGTAAGTCGTAAATCGCTTGCCGCACGCGTCACACATCCGGCGTCTGCGGATGGATGTGCCATCATCCTCGGGTCTTGAATCCACCACGCGGGTATTATCCTGATTACAAAACGGACATTTCATGAAGCTGCCTCTTCTTTCTGAAACTCTGCCGAAGATCAAACCTCTGGCATACAAACACAAACAACCTGGTTCCGGTAAAGCATCTGAAGTGCTTTTCTGTCTGAAAGTATAATAGAAGATTCATTTCATGTCAACAAAAGATATCAGGGATTTAACGCCTGTGATTCCGTCGTTTTCCAGGCTTATTTCTCAGGTAATTCGCCAGGATCAGGTCAGCTGCCATCGCCGGAAGTAAAAAGCGCAATGCCTTTTCGATAATGATTTGCAGCTCTGATATGCTTTCCAGATCGAAAAATGCGAACAGAAATTTCAAAATTCCGTTTGCCGACAGAGAATCCGATGAATCGGCGTCCAGTTCCTCTGCTCGTTTTCGCACTAATTCACCTGTCCCTCCATTCCCGGTTTTTTCATCTAACTCCGCAGCTTCGACGTCACCTGCTTCATCTGCCGCTCCATCCGCCCGTCCGCAGATGACAACATACCGATATTTTCCATGACTCATATAAGGATGACAGGTAAGCAGCGTAATCTGATCTCTTCCCGAAACAATCAGGATTGATTCCACCTCGTCCGGGTTGACAATACAAATCTCCTCAACGATATAGGTCATGGTTTCCCATGGATTCGTCACATAAACAGCATCCCCTGCCTGCAGCTTCTCAATCTCCCGGAAGTAAGGCCTTCCGCTGTATCCTCTGTGTCCGGCAATCACGCAGTTCGTGCTTTCTCCGCCAATCGGCATACTTGTCTCCCCAAGGACGGCGGCTCCTTTTGACAGATTGTCGGCCGATGCACCAATATACAGAGGAAGCGTTACGTCCATTGCGGGAATCTGAATGTAACCGACCGCACCATCTTCCGTTATCATTCCCTCCAGGTCAATCGGCTCCTGCGCATAGCTCCACGCATCCACCAGTTCCTGCCCATTCTCCGCCAGATCCTCGTTATACTCCTTCATTCTTTTATAAAGCTCTGCATTTTTCGTCCCCTGCTCTGCGGCAGATTCCGACTCTTCCTGCGTCCTGCCGTTCCCAGTCTCATACTTCGGCTCCTCCTGCGCCCGATCATCCCCGGTGTCATACTCCGAGTTCTCCTCCGGATTTGCATCGTCCTCCGTGAGTCCGACGCCATACAATTCTTCGAATTCCGCGATCAGCTTTTTCGTTCGCCAATCCATCTCCCACTCACGGATGTTCGGATACAGATAAATTCCAATCCCGGCGATTATAATCACAACACCAAGAAACGTTTTCCCTTTTTCCTTCGCTTTCCTTTTCAATACCTGCATCATTTTTCTCCCGCAATGCTGATTACCGGCTGCCAGCTGTTATCCGTTTCAAATTTCTCGGTGCAATTCCCTTTTTTCGCAAAATATTCCGCAAAAGCATTCCTGCAAATGCAGTTGCGATCAGTATCCACGAAAACATCAGAGAACGCCGATACTGAAGCATCCACTCACTGTCTGCGGCTTTTGGCTCTGTCTCCATGACCTCTTCCATTTTCTCTGTATATCCGGTCCGCTTTCCCCGGACAAGCAGTCTGTGCGAATTGATTCCATATGGGGTGCAGGTGAGCAACGTGCAGTAATCCTCTCCTTCCTCAATGCCAAGAGCCGCTGTATCGCTCGGCTCAACAACCATGATCTGATCAATCACATATGCAAGTTTCTCCCCCAGCACCGTCACAAAAAAGAAATCTCCTTCCTCGAGCAGGGTCAGATCTGTAAAAAGCTTCGCGTCACTTAGCCCTGTATGCCCGGTAAGCACGGAGTGGGTACCCGAACCTCCGACCGGCAGGGAGGTTCCTTCCAGGTGTCCGATTCCATTCTCAAGAACTTTCTCCGATGTACCGTGATAAACCGGTAAGAACACATCAATGCCGGGAATGCTGACATACCCCATAATGCCGGTACCGTCGACATCCAGCATTGAGAAATAATCCTCCCTGCCGTAACCGCCCGCATCCTCTGTAAAAGGATCGCGCAGCTGCACATTTCCCCTCAGCAGAGACTCGTTATACTCTTCCGCTTTTGCAAACATCTCGGCAATTTCCTGCTCTCCCGTTTTGCTGACCGCATCCTCATACGTTCGAATCACGCTTTCCTGTCTGTGTTCAAATACATAGTTTGCCGCAAACGGATATAGCATCAGCCCGCCTCCAATCATTATGAACATGGCAGCAACCAGAATTTTCAACCCTTTTCTTTCCATTTTTCCGGCTCCGGTACATACATTCCGCATATACCGGAGCGTCCTCCTGTCCTAAAATCCAGATTTCCCCGACCCGAACGGTTCCCGAAGAGATTCCGTTTGCCCGGTTTAAAAAACCATTTCTATCCTGTAACAGAATTCTATGCCGCTGATTCCATTATTTCAAACAGAACCCAGGTGACAAACCTGCAAACGAATAGCATGCATTGAGATAACTGTACGTTCCTCCCATGGTTATCAGATACACATTTGCATCGCTTCCGGTATACGTTGATCGAAGCCAGGAATACCACCTCTGTCCGGTCTCATTATATACAGTTCTTTTCGATGCATCCGCCGCGTAGTTTGTCATACGGCTGTACTGCGCGCCCTCATATTTCAGCGCGTAGTTTGATTTGTAGTAAAAATACTCCATGTAAGAAAACAGCCACAATTTATCATAAGTGGTCTTCACATCGGACTCTTCCCTACTGTCATACACTGTATTCGACTTCACGGCCTTAGCGACGATCGCGCTTTGCAGTTCCTGCGGAAAGCAGGAAAAAATGCAGTTATTGGCATCCAGAACGTACTCGTCATCGGCCACGCCCTGCGTCGCGGTATCCGTAAAAGAGTCCTTTCCGTTCAGGTTCGCACGAATTTTTGAGGCAGGCCATCCTCCTGCATTGGTAAAGCTTTCTGAACTGCCATTCCAGCAGTTGTAATCGGTGCGAAATGAATTATACAGTACACTTGTCCCGTCTCCATCATCCATCTGGCCATAATAATCGGTTCTGATAATAGACGAATTCATATTCATGCAGACTGATTTGGTGCAGCCATTCTCCAGGCAGTCTTTAAATACCGTCGGATCCTTCTGACTCTGTGCGATGATCTGCTCCCATGTCATATCATGAATACAGTATCCGCTGTCGTGCGAGCCGCCGGATGCAACTACGGTCTCTTTGGAGACATAGCTGCTGATATAGCTGGCACCGGTTGCCGGTCCGAATGTCAGTCCCGCCGTTGCTGTACCGCCATTAGCCGTTTGGTAAAGATCTTCCCTGATTCCATACACACTGACTGCGTATTTCACGGTATAGTTTTCTGTTTCCTCCTCTGCCGAAGAGGGATTGCCCAGGATGAAGCCGGGAGATAAACCGTACGCTAATGCTGTGCCGCTGGTGCCAATCGAACCGGATTCGTAGACGACATTTACTATATCGCTATAAGTCGTTGACAGTGAACGCAGCCACCAGATTGCCGTTGAGCCTGACTCGTTATACGCTGCCTTTTTAGCCGTGGTTGTCGCATATTCTGTGAAATGGCTATATTGTGTTCCCTCATATTTCAGATTATTTTTTGATGTGTAATCCGCAATTTCCTTATACGAAAACAGCCACAGCTTGTCATAAGTAGCTGCTATGTCGTTATGATTTACACTTCCGTATACCGTGTTTGACTTTACCGTTTTCGCGACGATCGCGCTTCGCAATGCCTCCGGAAAGCAGGCAAACAGCGACTGAGAAGCACTAAGGACGTCAGCTCCGGCCACGCTGGTATCTGTGAGGCTGTCTGCTCCGTTCAGGATTGCCCGGATTCTTGAGGCCGGCCAGCCGCCCTGATTGGAGCTGCTGCTGTTCCATGTCTTGTAACTGCTCTTAATGGATGCATTCAGCACCCCGCTCCCGTCTCCGTCATCCATTTTTCCGGAATAGTCCGATCCCAGCAGCGTGCCATTCAAAATCAGATTGACCGACTTTGTGCATCCGTTCTTCAGACAGGATTCAAACACACCCGGGTTCGATTTCGCCAATGCTGCGATCTCTTCCCAGGAAAGATCGTGAATGCAGTACGCGCTCTCATGGGTACCTCCAGCGGCCTCAACCGTCTCTTTTGAGACATAGCTGTGCAGATAAGAAGCACCGCTCGCCGGTCCAAACGTCACCTGCCCCGCACCCGTGTCGATGCCATAGACACTGACTGCGTATTTTACGTTATAATCGGAAATCGTCTTTTCCTCCTGGATCAATGCGGTACTGCCCGCAACGCTTGCTGTCTCACCTTCAGTACTTACACTGACCAGCTCATATCCGGCCTGCTGCAGCTCATAGACCTCCCATACCGTGTCATCCGGAATAGTAAGCACTGCATACTGCCCTGCCTTTATTGTCAGCTGTCCATGCTCGTCGGTGTAACCTTCGGAAACAAATTCATCCGTCTCCGAATCGTAAACCGCATAGTACATACCCGTTCCCGGTTCAGAGGCAAGGATCTGCACCGGGTCCGTAATCGGAAGCTCCGACGCGGACAGAACGTGCGTAACCTGAAAGGTAAATTCCGCCTCCTCGTTTTCTGTTTCCATATATTTTTCAATCGTCAGCGTCGAACCGGAATCGTTCGCATTTACGATCGTGTCAGCCTTCGCAATAGTCACTGCATTCCCAATCAGGCTGCTGCTCTCGTAGCCGGAGAGAATCCCCCATGACTCATCCGACGCATCCAGAAGCTCAACGGCCCTCAGCGAGCCTGACTCCATATCGGAATAAATATTCGCAAATACCTCATCATCAGGAAAACGCACATACGGATAGCCTTGATCCGTTTTGGTCAATGTGATCAGACCGTCATTCGCCGTTGTCCGAATGCCGGATACCGCTCCCGCGTCATCCATAAGAATATAGCGAATGCCGGATGCCGCTTCCCAGCCGCTCCCGTTGTATTTCTCGATGCGAAGAACAAGCCTTGCCCCGGCCGCCACCTCAGAAGAATCATCGGTCATTGCTTTGTGGATTTCTGTCTTTTTTCCGGCTGTGCCGATACGGTTGACAAGCGTTGCTTTAGCTCCTTCCTCTCCCGCCGTCACTTCCGCCTGCGCCGTCTCTGCCTCAGAGAGGATCCACTCGGAACCGATCGCAATCCCTGCATCCGGAGACACTGCAGCATAGACAAGCTCCCACTCGGAAGACTCTGTTACACGCACGGAATAGCCCTCCGGAATGTTTGCAAGAAACACCTGATCAAACGGCTTCAGCTCCGTCTCCAGTGTTCCGGTAAAAGCGGTCGAGGTTACATCGCCTGTCTGAGTGATATAAATGCAGCAATAATTGCCATCCGTAATCAGGTTATTTGCCGTATCATATACAGCAATTGATACCGGTACGGAATAGGTTCCTCCTGAGAACACCTCAGTGGTATTGTCTTCCTTCAAAATACCTACAAAGGCCTCTCCGACTGCATCCAGTCCGTACACCTGCTTTTCAATGGAAACCATCCCCTCCTGACCGTTGATAAACTGCATTTCACCGCCCCGGTCAGTCAATGTCACATAGCCGGGCGCGCCGTCGGCCGGGTATACCTGTCCATACACGGAGTCCTGCGTTTCCGTAATCCGAAATACATCTCCCTCATATCCAATATCCTCAAACAAAGCCGTTTCGCCATTTTTCAGCGAGAACGAGCCATCCGCTCCGGTCGTGTACTCTGTGCCATTCACCGTATATACGGCTCCCGATACTGCCGTGTACGTGCCATTTGTCAGCTTCGCAATCGAAAACTGAAACACCTTGCTTTTGAGTGCGGCCGCGGCTGCATCGTCCAGTTCCCCCGATACGACCAGCTTGCCGACCGACAGGTCGCGCAGCAGATATTTATTCGTAATGCCTGTCGCCTTTCCCGCGGAATAGACCGGCATGGTCACACTTGCCGTTCCCTCATTGACCGGCGCATACAGGGTCACATCATATCCAGTTTCCGTAATGGTATAGGTCTCGCTGTACAGAAGGCCATACAGTTTCACTCTTCTTCCGCTCCCCGCACCGGTCAGAGCAAACGAGCCGTCCGAACCGGTCACACCTTCCTCTGTATTTCCGCCTGCATCCTTCACTTCGTTTCCGGCAGCGTCTATCACCGCATAACGGATACCCGAAACCGGATTGCCGCTGCTGTCTGTGAGAACGAATGTAAAAGAAGCCTCACAATCCGATGCATCCTGCCCGTTAATCGTTTTCGTCAGAATCAGCGTTCGATATTTATAGATATTTGTTATCTCAGCAGTCTGCCCGAGCTCTGTCACCGTCCCGGAGACCGTATCTGACACCGCGAAGAAATCATCCGTCGTCTCCGTTTCCTGTATCCGGTATTTTGTTCCGATCTCCCCTGGATACAGGGCGATGACCTCTCCTGCCTTTATCGTAAACTCGCCATTCGGACCAGTCACTCCGCTTCCGAGGATTTCAGAAGAAATGCCATCCTCCGACGCCTCGCTCACATAATAATAGATGGAGTTGGAAAGCGGGACATAATCCGTTCCGTCATAAACAGTAATCCGAAACTCAAAGGAATATTCCGATTCGTCTAAGTCATACCCAAGCAGATTCACATTTTTCGCGGCAAACACGACCGGCCGGTATGTATTTGTAAAAAGCCATGCGGATGTCGTGCCGGAAACGGTGTTATTCTCCTCCGTCCTGAAAAAAGCATATTCTTTTTCCCGGACAGTGACCTCCTTATAATGAGCTACATTTTCAAATACTGCCTTCTGCCGCGCAGTCAGCGTGAATTTTCCATTAATATCTGTCGCGAGTACAATTTTCGATTCTTCCCATTCTCCATTCTCATACTCATAAACAACATATTTCTGGTTGGCGAGAACGCTGCCATTCCGTGTCAGGGTAAACTCGAATTCCTGATCTGCAAACGTCTCCGGCACGGTGGTTTCCGTCCCGAATTCCTTTTCCACCTCAATGGTTCCTGTGTCCGCCAGCTCTACACGTACTGCAGTTCCTGTCACAGTGGCTGAGTCCACCGACCCGTCCGTTTTTGTCGTGACAGAATAAAAGCTGGGGTTATTATATGCATATATATGCTCTTGTAAAGCAGCGGGCGCAGTCATGCTGATCTGGAACGATACCAGTTCCCCTGTACCAAGCGTAAATGCGCTTCCGTCCGTTTTGGTTGTAATATCAACCGCAATCGCCCGCACCTCAGAGCTGTCGTACGGCCATTCCTCCGACCGGTACCAGCCATTGGCCGCAGTCAGAATCTCCGACGGCACCTGACTGCCCTGGGAAATAGAAGCGTCACGGCTTCTGTTGTACCAGACCACCGGGGCAATCCCGGCCGTCTTAAGGCTCTGTGTGATCATTCCGGCAAATGTCCCGGTCCATGACCCTTCTGTGTCGTCCTCAAATACGGTCTCTCCCTGGATATCCAGCCGGTCAAGCGCATCCTCCAGCACATCATACACAACGATTCCGCTCATAGTGCCATTCGATGGGTTTGTTACCGTTATCTCATACGTATAACCCTTTGTCAGACCTACCGCCGTCTTTGTCGTAAACGAAGCAAATGGATCGTCATCCGCCCGGACAAGCTTGACAATGCTGTTCTCTGCCGCAGTCGCCACGTCCGTGACTGTCAGATTTCTCGCGTAAAGGACATTCCGGATAGTTGTCACACCGTCCCCATTGATATCTCCATGCGTAAATGCGGAATAATCCTCATTCACGGTCGCCGGCACGGTTCCATCGTCACAGTAAACCTCTGAGGCAGACCCGTACAACGGTACCTCATCACCGGTTTCCGGCATGTACGCCGCTATGTTATACTCACTGTTCACACTTCCCATATCGGCCCAGTCATAATAGGCCTGGAAATGTACCGCATAGCCCTCCAGCCACATTCCTTCCGAATATACGCCCGGATCATCTCCGTCAAACCGTATATGAAATACCACCATGGTCCGGCCGGTTCCGTTCCAGTTCTGAATGACATCCGAATCCGCGTCCACCGTTACGGAAACACCGGATGGATCCCAGGCCCGCGGCTGTTTCATCCATGTTTTTCCATAGATTGTGACAATGCGTCCTGCCGTCACGCCCGCAGATGCATTGTATTTCATCCCATAGGGCAAAAGATCATAATAGACAACTCCGTCGCGGTTTGCCAGTGTCACCCCCTGTTCCATAAGCGTTATCTTTGTATTTTCGTCCGGCGTAATGTAACCTTCATATGCCGTCAGATAATAATCCACCAATACACGGCTGTTGCCGGCATCATTTTCTGCTGTTCCGCACTTCGTGGACTGCGCCTGCTTCTGCAGCCGGGTCAAGATCGAATAGCCGTTGTCACGCATCAGGATTGTACCGTACAGTTCTCTGGTGAAATCGGCCAGGCCGCTTTCCGAATAATTCCCGTTCTCAATGGACGTATCATGAAAATATCCAAGGCTCCCCGCCGATGAAAACCGCTCTCCGGAAACACCGCAAAGATTTTCAATGTTCAGCTCCAGAAGCGCGTCGCCATAGCGCTTCTGCATAGCGAGAATGGCGGGAGAATCTGCCCGCAGGGTAACCGATACGTCGACCCGGCAGACGGTGGAATAGCCTGTGGCATTATGAACCGCCTTCACACGGTAGGGTTCCCTGGCCAGGTCCGCCTCTGTAAAGCTGTAGTTCAAAGAGCCTGTACCGTCCCACTCCACAGCCGCCACACAGGTCCATTCATCGCTTCCGTAAAATTTCGCATAAATATACGCATTCTGATCGACCCCGTCCACCGTCACCGCATCCGCAGTCGTATCCTCATAGACATCATAATCTCGATCGGTAATGGTAAACGCAGCGGACGAAAAATAATAATCTTCGTCATCCAGCATGACCGCCGCCGTGCTATCTGAGTTCGGGTAGGCATAAACCGCGTCGTCTACCGTCGTCACCTGATAATAGGTCCCCGGGATATAATCCCCGAGGCCGGTCGCGGTACCGACTCCGGCCTGATTCGCCCCCAGTGTATTGTGTGTGTATCCGTACCCGTAACACCGGGAGATACTGTAAAAGGGAAGCTCGCCAGTATCCTTTCCGGATGGCTGATTGTTTTCATAGATATCCAGCCAGGAGCTGTAGGTTTTGGTCTTATCCGTCCCGGAAGAGCCCGCCCATTTGTCGATCCCGATGATATTGCCGGAATACGTCCAGGTATAATCGACATAGGTAAATTGGGCTTTTGCGGACAATTGCTGCACCGCATCGTATCCATCCGCCGGCGTAATGATCTGCGTAATCTTATTTTCCAGAACATCGCCTTCCTGAATTTCATTTTCCGGATATGCGGTCACCACATAGAACTTCAGCCGGATATCCCGCTGCGTTGATTCCGTCACTGTACCGTTGCTCCAGCCATATCTCGATGCATAATAATCCGAACTGGTCTCCCGCAGCCATTGGTATCCGACAATCCGCGTGTCCAGTTCCATTCCGGACAGGCTCGTAACATCCTCGGAAGAAAGGGACCACGCCTGAGTCGCATCCCCTTTCACCGTAATTTTCCAGACCACATACTTATAATGACTAAAGTTATCCCCGGAAAATTCTTCGGGAAGACTGCCGTCAATGTAGCTCTCCACCTGGCTTTGCGTATACAGACCAGGTGTGTAAGACTTTCCGGTCGCATAATAAGGTGTCTTCGTCACAGAAGAAAGAACAACCCCGGTATCTACATGCCCGGTCAGCTCCGTTCCTGCGGCCTGCTGCACCGTTCCATTCGTCTTCGTGACGGTTGCAGCAGGCGTAAAGCTCCACGTTGTCTCGTCCGGCACGTCCATGATGTCGATGTCTTTATACAGCACCTGAAACGATGCGTTTGAACCGGATTTAATCGTGCGGTAATTAAAAAATACCAGCTCATTCGTGCGTCCATCCAGATACCAGTTAAATGGAGTCGTGGTAGAAGACACTGTCTCAGTCACATTGTAATCCGCATTCACTCCGGCTGCCGGCACACCGATATCATCCGGCAGCTTATTTGCACCATAACGATCCACATAAAGAACCGCCGGGATGCGGATTTCGACCTGCCCCGTCTCCAGCTCCTCGCTCGTGTGGAATTCGACCTGATACTTCAGAGTAAAGTCGTCCGTCTCCTCCACGTGGGCAGGATCCGACTCATTCACATAATAATCATCGAACCACCAGAGCACGGAAGTATTCGATGAGGCCGTCAGGCTCCCCTCATCTGACGCAGTGGCGATTCCATCATTTCCCTCCGATGCAGTCACAGCGGATTCTTCTGCTGCGCTTGAGCCGGTAATCGAAAAGCTGCTCATCGCATACGAAATCTGCGCCTCCGGCTCTGTCTCCATCTCCGTTTCTGTTCCCGGCTCGGTTCCGGTTTCCAGTTCCGTTTCCATTTCCGGCTCGGTTTCGGTTTCCAGTTCCGTTTCTGCTTCCAGCCCGCCCCAGACAACGGTTCCGTCTTCCGTATCCGCCCCATTCCCGGACGAAAGCGCCGTTTCCGGACGGTCACTGACCTGATTTGGATCAGCCGGCCCATCTTCTCCGGCCGCCCATGTGAGAGAAAGCCCGTCCAGCACCGCCTCCGTGCCGTCCTCCCGGACAGCCACTGCCTCCAGAAACAGATGGGTTTCCTCCTCACTGTCTACCCGCACCAGATCAATATCCGTATCAACCGATGCGCCCTGTGGTAAGACAAACGAGAGAAAAACGCTCTCCTGGCCGCCATCCGCTCCTTTCGTTTCCTGATAGGAAGCCCGGATTACGGAATCGGTGCCATCACTCGTCGTAACCGGAATCTCCATCGTAAGAGTGTCCACATCCAATCCGTCCATCCACACGCCCGAAAGGGGCTCCGTCAGATAAGCTTCCCAGGCTTCCATATCGGCAGGAAACTCCTCTGTCGGCAGATAATTCCAGAAATACAGTCGTATCTCCGCGGCAGATATCGCGGCACCGGAGCTTTTGATATGAACACGTCTTGTCCCGCCATCCAACTCGATCCCTTCACCATCTCTCTTTTCTGAGAGTTCCAGCAAAAATTCCTCTGCCTGTGTTTCTTCCTCAACCGCCGCACCAGGTTCCTCCGGGTTCTTCTCTTCGGATACCTCCTCTTTGGAGGCATCCGCCTTCGCAGCGCCCGGTTCGTCATTCGTTTTCCCTGCTGCCAGAGCTTCTGCGGCTTCCTTCCCGGCCTGCTCCGATTCCGAAGACAAACCGTCCATCTCCAATTCCTCATCCGAAGCCGGTTCCGGATTCACCGTCTTCTCCGTTTCATTTTGCACGGTCTCTTCCGCCAGCGCGTTTTCCTCCACTGCAGGGCTCTCCGTCTGCACAGAAGCTTCTTTTGATTCTGTTTCCGCTTCTGCCATCTCTTCCCGGGAAACCTCCGCAGCCGGAGTTTCCGCCAATGGTGCCTCTGCTGCCGCCGTTTCTGTCGGTGCGGCCTCCGTGACCTGCAAATCGTCCCCGCAGTTTTCTGCTAAAGAAGTCTCTGCCGATGTTTCTTCGCCAGCAGTCTCTTCAGCCGCTGCTCTCGCAGCACCTTCCTCATATACCGTCGCATTCCCCGTGATCTGCGCCAGAGAAGGCACGGATGAGGCTACGCAGACAGCAGAAAGTGTGACCGCAAGGATTTTTCTCAGCCTGTTTCTCATATACTCCCTTCCTTTCCATGACCGGTATCCTCTCCTGATGTCAGATACCACAAAACAATCAAAACAGCCGCCGATGCGAAGAACAGCCCAATCCATCCATATAGAACCGGCGCTCCGCCCGAGGCAGGCATAGACAGCTGCGCACCATTCGTTACCTCATACGTCAGATTATAAAAATACCAGCTGCCATCCCGAAGCTCTGCGTCAGTCAGATCCACATTCCCCTGTGCCTCAACTTCCTCCTCGGTCATGACAAGAGGAATCACCACTTCGATCGAGTCCGCAAGCAGTGTGCTGCCCGGAACCGTGGCTGTCTCTGTAATGACATAGGTCCCGGCCGGAAGATCTTCAAACAGGACCTCGCCTTCCGCATCGGTCGTCTGAGATACCTGTTTTCCATCCGCATCCTCCAGCATAAACGTCACCCCGAAAAGAAGTGCACCGGACGCATCCTTTTTCACCATCCGAATGCTTCCCCGGATCTGGGTGTTTTCAATCAGCCCATCCCCTGTCAGTACATTGGCCTCATTTCCGGCCTCCACTGTTACCGGAAAGACCATGTCTGTCAGCCTGTAGCCTTCCGGTGCAGTCGTCTCCTTCACATAATACCTTCCGGAGCTAAGCTCTTCGGACACTGCGCTGCCATTCTCATCCGTTATCATAGTTCCGACCAGAGAATCCTCTGAACAGCCTTCGTCGCTATAAATGCCGAACACGGCGCCCTCCAGCCGGATGGAATGATCCGATGCGTCCACCTTTGTCAATGAAATTCTCCCGGCGCTTTGACGGTTCGTAAACGATGTGTAGACAACCGGATAGGTGGTGCCGCCCGACACAGACGCCTCTGTGACACACTCCCAGCCGCCCGTCCCGGTCTCAGTCCCCGTATAATCCTCATTGAGCGGAATGTCATCAAACACCGCGCGCTGACCGCCGGTGATAACAAAGGAGCCGGAGTCATCGCTGATACCAGTCCCGGTTTCCGTTCCGTCAGAATCATAGATGGTATACTTTTTTCCGGACCACGCGCTCCCGCCTATCGTTACCGTAAACTGAAATCCCGCGTCAGAACTAATGATTGCATTATTCTCATCTACGGTTACCTTTTTAATGGAAAGGGAAGTCGGCACCTCCTCCCCTCCGGGCGGAGTCGGCACCTCCGGAATGTACATATTCTCAAAGCAGACAACCGTCCCCTTCTCCTCCACTTTGCCAGCTGCCGACAGGCCATTCGCCGGTATCGTCTGTATCCAGCAATCATCCGGCAGAATCTCTGTAATCTCATATTCCACGCCATTTCCCGCATACTCGAATTTTGCAGTCTGTCCTGCCTTTATTGTAAAACGTCCGGCCGCCGTCGTTTTCCATGAAATTTCATTTCCTTCCCCATCATAATTCTTTATCTGCGTTCCATCCGCTGCATAAACGGTATAGGTCTCATTTTTCGCGTACGTAAGCTTGCCGTCCTTATCCGGATCCCATTTCAGAATGAATGTAAATTCCGCATTAGGCGGGTCATATCCGGCAACCGCACTCGTCACCGTCTTCGTCACATAAAGATCCGGCTGATCTGTTCTGGCATTTGTGAACGTAATATGCGTATTGTCCGCCAAAACAGAACAATGGAGCAAAAGCAGCAGCATCGCACAGATCGAGATGGAGACGAGACGGCGCGGCACACGTTCAGGGGAAACCGGGAAATGATTGCCTGGCAAACGATTCGTTTTTCGAACTAATTCCGTGATTTTTTTCATCACAATTTCCTTTCTGCACTACACTGCCTTCTTCTTTGACTTCGAGATGACCAGCACTCCCAGGATCACGGCAATAGCCCCGCCAAGCGTAAACAGAATCGTCCCCAGTCCGCCCGTCTGCGGAAGCGTAAAGCTTCTGTTATTCAAAACGTTCATGTCCACTCGCGCATTTTCAGAATCCGAGTCACTGCTCATGTCGGCCGGGGAGCCGTCGACCGTTACGGACGCATCACTGATATGCGCCGCAGTCACCGTTTCATGCGCATTGGCAATACCAGTAATCGTCGCGGCAGACGGAATATACTGATCTACAGTCTGGGTAAATACAATCGTAATGGGATTTTTCAGCAGCGAAAATCCATCTGATGTCTTTATCTCCGTCATCGCATAGGTGTCGGCCTCCAGGCCGTTTATCACCAGAGAACCAGACGCATTGGGCGAAAAAACAGTTCCATCCGCTTCGGACGTGCCCCGTCCGGTCACATAATAGACACCATTGCTCCCAGATGCGACCACATAATAATTGTCCGTTTTATTTTGCAGGACAAACTGAACATCCGCCGCGCTCCCTCCATCTGAGCCAAACGTTTTCGTCAGGTGAATCCCATACGAATAGACATTCGCCACATCCTCGATGGTGTTATAATAGGACGTATTCGACCTGCTGTAGGTCAGCTTCGCCGTGTTCGGATTCCCACTGTCGCCAAGCACCACAGACGCATCGCTGTTGACCGTCACCGAGTAAGCTACTACCAGATACAGATCCGTGTAAGCCGGATTTACTGCCTTCCGTCCGCTCTCTGTCAGAGTGATTTTCATCGAGGATGCGCCATACGAGACATTATAATAAGTCCCCGCGCTGTCCCACGTCGCCTTTGGTGTGCCTGTGGCATTTTTTGCGTCCGTCTCCGCCGTATAAAAGAGAATCTTCGCGTCTCTGTTATAAATAAGCCCTTCCGAAATGGAATCCTCAATCGTGTAATCGGTCAGGTACGTCGCTTCAGAAGTGATACCCGGAAGCTTTGTGACAATCCGATAATCCAGAACATCGCCCTCCGAAGCCGTAGCAATATCCGCAAACTTGCCATCTTCACTGACCAGCTTATCAATCGTCGGATGGTTCGTCTGATTTTTCGGATAGACATAGACATCGTACACCCAGTGATCGCCCGTCGCGTCCGTCATCGGAAGCGAGACAAAAAACGGATCTGTCGTGTAATATACCTCTTCCGGAACCGCAGTCTCGACAATCAGGTAAAGCCCCTGCTTCATACCGGATGCCTTTGTCTGTCCGTTTTCATTGGTTTCAGAAAAAGCTGTGCCTCCGTTGCTATCCACATAGTACTCCAGCGCATCCTTTGTCGCGGCATTCTGATCCCCGGATAGTGCAGCCGCAA
This sequence comes from Lachnospiraceae bacterium, assembly GCA_021199475.1. Taxonomy (GTDB): domain Bacteria; phylum Bacillota; class Clostridia; order Lachnospirales; family Lachnospiraceae; genus Choladousia. The sequence goes on along the minus strand of JAJQHZ010000138.1, from coordinate 9,419 downwards.
GCGCGGCATTAATATCATCCGAGGTATGGGCCTCCGCTTTCAGGCCAAGAATTGTATCCAGTGCATCCGGCAGATCATACAGGATCCGGATGCTGCCGCGGCTGCTGTCTGTCTCAATCCCGGACACATACAGGTAAGTAAATTCCACTCCCTTCAGAGCATAGCTGCCAAGCGCCGACTGCGCAGCCGCATCTTCTTCCCCGTCTGCGGTATATTTGCTGACATCCACACCCGCCTGCCCTGCGGCAGTCAGGTCATACTTATAAATGGTCAGCGACGTGGTTCGAGTGGTGTCGATCCAATCCTCTGTCGCTGCCAGAGATGGAACACATGTCAATAACATGGCAACAGCGCTCACTGCAAGCGCCGCAGCCCTTCTAAACAGATTCTTTTTCATAATCAATCCCGGAGAATTCATGCCATTTTTCCAGCGGGAGCATGAAATTCCCATTTTCCTTTCTTTTTATTGTTTTCGATTGCTGGATCCCGCCTCCGTATGTTTTGAACCCTGTCGCCGTCCTCCGGCGAATTCCTCCTTTCTTACAAGTCTGTGTGCTTCTGTTCCGCATTTACGCACACTCTCAGTCAAAGCCGTATGCCATGCGCTTCTTTTGTGTTTTGGGGTTTTTCTTTAATAATATTGTGTTTTATGATTTGGCTTTATATATCATTTTATCTGATAGTAGAATTGTCATGTGCATTTTGAATTATATCATGAATTTTATAGTCTGTCACTAATACATTTATTAAGTTTTTATAAATATTTTGATACAAGGTTTACGTAACATTCCTGTCTGCTTGAGACCGGTGTGATTTGAGCCGCGTCGGCCGCGGGCAGCAACACTGCCAGAATTCCATGCGCAATCGGATAGGGGGGGAGTTCCCTCACCCTATCCGCTGTGCCAGGCGCGAGCAGCGAAGCTGCTAATTTCCTCTCGCGTCTGTGTACATAAAAAGCGGAACATCCGCTTTACCGATGTTCCGCTCCCACTGGATCTATCATTATTTAATTGTTCAAGCTATTACAAATTCAGGCTTCCGTTTTGTTGTTCAAATGAATGACTGCTCAGCCCCTTCGCTCTCGCGGGGATGTTAGAATTCCGGCTCGATCAGCCCATACGTGCCGCCCTTGCGCTTGTATACCACATTTACCTGCTCGGTCTCCGCATTGCAGAAGACATAGAAGCTGTGCCCAAGGAGCTCCATCTGTACACATGCGTCTTCCGGATACATCGGCTTCATGTCAAAATGCTTCGTGCGGATGATCTTCACCTCGTCTAACGGCTCCGTCTCCTTCTCGATAAATTCCTGACGGAAATTGCTGCCGCCGCCCTGGTGGCGGTCAATGATTTTCTCTTTGTATTTGCGAAGCTGACGCTCGATTACCTCTTCCACAAGGTCAATGGACACGTACATATCATTGCTCACCTGCTCGGAGCGGATGATTTTGCCCCGCACCGGAATCGTTACCTCAATCTTCTGTCTTTCTTTTTCCACGCTCAGTGTCACGATAACCTCTGTATCAGAAGTAAAGTACCTCTCCAGCTTGCCAAGCTTGTCCTTGATTGCCACTTTCAGATTGTCAGACACTTCAATATTTTTACCGCTGATGATAAACTTCATACTCATCCATCTCCTTATCTCATGAAATTGTGTAAAGCCAACGAAAAGCTTCCTTCCGTTCCGGTTGGACTTTACGTTAGTGTCATTATAACACATATTCCGTATATTTCAATAAAAAGTTCTGATTAATTCGAATTTTTCAAAAATTTAGGGGTATCGTCCCTTAATTTTCAAAAAAATCCTGTGCGCATTCCAAACAACAGACCCACCGGCCGCGCCCGGAACGGTCGAAAAATTACAGAAGATACTCCACGATTTTCCGATAGGATAATGGGCCGCCGAACAGATCAAGCGCACTGCCAACCGTCACGTCTACCCGGTTATGCCCGGCTTCCCGCAAAATCCGCAGATCATCATAGCTGCCGACACCGCCCGCATAGGTAACCGGACATTTCCCCCAGTTTCCCAGCAGCTCCGCTACCTGACAAGCAATCCCGGAGGATTTCCCTTCGACATCCGCCGCGTGTACAAGGAATTCATCGCAGAATCCGGAAAGCTCATCCAACGTCCGTTCATTTAAACAGACCTGCGTAAATTTCTGCCATCGGTCGGTCACAACATACCAGTCCCCGTCTTTTTCCCGGCAGCTCAGATCCAGCACCAGATGCTCCTTCCCGATCTCGCGAACAATTCTCTCCAGATTTTCATAATAAACCTGTCCGTCACGAAAAACATACGAGGTCACAATCACGTGCGAAGCACCCGCATCAAGAAATGCCGCCGCATTTTCTGCATTCACTCCGCCCCCAAGCTGAAGCCCGCCCGGATACGCAGCGAGCGCGCGAAGCGCCTGCTCCCGCGTTGCCTCATAATAGGGCGAGGACACCGGATTCAGCAAAATCACATGTCCTCCAGCAAGCGCATCCTTCTGATAGATTTTTGCAAAATAGTCCGCACCATGCCCGGACACAAAGTTTTCCCGCGCCGTGTCGCCCTTGTCCCGCAGGGTTCCTCCGACAATCTGCTTTACTTTTCCATTATGTATATCAATACATGGGCGAAATCTCATGGAACCGATCTCTCCTTTCCAAAAACCAAATTCCCGGTTCTGATTGCTTTTATTGGCTGCCGGGCGGTCAAAACACCGTCCGGCAGCCATCCTTTACTCCGCATTCGTCTAATTCCCGGTCAGCTCGTCTCCGGCGTCCTCTACGCCCTCAATCAAATCCTCTCCAGCGTCTCCGACTCCATCCACAACATCCTCGCCGGCATTTCCGATATCGTCCGCAACGGAATCTCCGTCATTTGTGCCATCCGCATTGCTGCCATTATCTGTAGCGTCATTTACAATCCCGCCATCGTCTGCGGTATTCCCATCAGACGCGGCATCGCCATTCTCCTCCGTGAAATTGTCTGTGTTATCACCCACAGCGCCGTCCTCTGTACCGGCGTCGTCCTCATTCTGATTCGTACTTTCCTGCGTTGTGTTTTTGTCCGGGTCATCTGCGCCGCAGCCGGCCAGAAACGCCATACAGCACACACAGGCAATACATAATACGTACTTTCTCCAGTGTTTCATAGAATTTGTTCTCCCTTCCATTATTTCCTGTGAACGGTCAAAGACCGTTTACCATAATATGCACGGTTTGGGGATTTTTTATTCCGAAGCACTGAAAATTTTTGAATTGATTATATCATTGCTATCTGACTCTTGTAAAGAGCCGACCAGATCACATCTATTGCCAATTCAAAAGCAAACAGTTCAAAGCAAACACTGCTGACCAGCCCCCGCAGCAAACCCATTTCTCCGGTCAGGTATTTTTCTTTCAGGCATAATCATCCGGCACTCATCCATATACTGAACTAAACAATTGGTACGTGGAGTAATCAAATGGGAGCAAATCCGAAAATCATGATTTTCAGGCTACGAGAAATCGTCTATACGCTGGTGCTTGCTTTTCTGGCAATTGTGCTGATTGTCTGCCTGATTCTGATGTTTCTGGGAAAAGCCGGAGGCAGCAGGCATTCCGTCCCGGATCAGGAGAGAGCGGCAGACACGGAATTCACGACAGATGGCACGGATTCCGCCGCATCCCCGGAAACTACCCGGTCCGCATCGGATGAAACGGCCGTCACCGGTTCAGGTACCTACGTCGCTGGTGTCTACTCTTCTCCAATCACGCTGGGCGATGCATCGGTCGATGTGCAGGTTACGGTCAGCACAGATTCCATTCTCGCGATCGATCTGGTGAACTTGAGTGAAGCTGCGGAGGCTGCCTACCCGCTGGTGCCCTCTGCTTTTGAGAATATCGCCGAACAGATTCTCGAAAAACAAAAGCTGGACGGCATTACCTGTTCCTCAGAAAGCAGATATACCTCCCAGCTATTGTTAAATGCAGTATCGAAAGCATTAAAGCTCGCACAGAACTGACATTTTCACTGCTGCTATAACACTTTTCCGTTTTTACAGTAATCAGGAACAAAAGGCATTCTATTTTGCCGCCAGCCGTTCCTCTTTTGTTTTAAAAAAGCACTCAAACACCGGAATGATCAGGAACGCGACAATACCGCAGGTAAAACCGCCGTTATACAGGCAGAAGCCGCCATGCAGCAATGGCACACTCATGACAAGGGTGGCGTGCAGTGCGCCTGCGACGACGCCGCCCCAAAAGCCATATTTCCCGGAAACAGGAGCCAGGCCGCTTGCGAAGCACATGCCCACGAGAATGGCCTGAGTCGTGAGCGTCCAGTTCTGAGTGTCAGTCACGCCGCCCACATACATAAAGAACGGCAGCAGGGAAGCGATGGCATATCCGACCATGATCGGGAAAACCGTCCGGGGCTGAGCGCCCTGCGCACAGAACGCGTACATGCACATAATCGCGCCCATCGTCGCACCGGTGAACTTTGCTCCGGTAAAGACAAGCTGCCCATCTGTCATTGTCATTCCCTGCACGACATTATAGTAGAGCAGGATGAAAAACCCATATACTGCCATGTTGACCAGCGTTGCCGGCATACCAAAGGCCGCAGTATAATCCGTCTTGTAGCCGTCGCTTGCCCAGAGCTTTTTGTAGGATTTCAGGCAGTCCTTATCCAGCAGCCAGGCAGCCGCCAGGCACAGTGCGAAAACGATAATGAAAAATACATTGACAAACAACCGGTGGCCATCTCCCAGCTCTGTGTTCGAGGGTACCTCCACTCCAGGAGAGAGGTACATCACGCAATACACCAGAAACGCAAGAAACCCTGCCGCCGGTCCTGCGCTGTACAGGTCATATCCTTTGTGAAAAGCCGGTGCGTGCGCACACAAAGACGGCATCACGCAGCCGACCACTACCCCCAGCAGAATGGCCAGAAGCAGACCGACAAAACTGAAACCGCTCGTCTCCAGATTCGGATACCGGAACATCAGCTCCATCGCAAACGGTGCAAGGGCAGTGGAAAACATTGCAATATTCGCCACACTGCCAAAGGAAACCTTTTTTATTTTGGAATAAACCCACACGCCGAAGAAAAACGGCCAGATGCTGACGAAGGTCATGCCAAACGTGGCAAACCCGACATTCAGCCAGAACGCCGCCACGGTAAGACCCGTGCATTTCGCCTTCGTAAAATAGATCAGTGCGCAGCAGCCAAGCCCCACCATACCGGTATTCAGGAACGCACTGCCAAGCCCACCCAGGACAAAATAATCTTTTGTGAACTGGGACGGACTTGTATTAATCGTAAGAAAGCCAGGAATCAGATTTTCAAGATCGCCAGCAAACAGCGAACCAATAATGAACGCAGCTGAAAAAGCAAGCAGGACTTTAAAAATCAGATTGCTGTTGTCTTCCTCTTTATATTTCATATTAACACACCCCTTTACAACGAAAAGGCCGCGCTGTCGCGCATTCGCTACAGCGCAGCCCCGTTATTGATCACTCATCCAGATACTTCAGGCAAACCGCCTTTGCTTCCATTGTCCGCTTAGAACAGACCGGAAATCTTTCCTGTCTCATCCACATCGATGCGCTCCGCAGCCGGTCTCTTAGGAAGACCAGGCATGGTCATGATCTCGCCGGTCAGAGCTACGATGAAGCCGGCACCTGCAGAAATCTTGAGGTTCCGTACTGTTACCTCAAAGTCCGTCGGCGCGCCAAGCTTATTCGGATCATCCGTCAGGGAATACTGTGTCTTCGCTACACAGATCGGGCAATTGCCATAGCCCATATCCTCAAGCTGCTTTGCCTGCTTCTGCGCCTGTGCAGTCAGGACAACCCCCTTGCCGCCGTAGACCTTCTGAACAATCTGGTTCAGCTTGTCTTCGATGCTGCCTTCCAGCTCATAGCTGAAGGAGAACTGATCGTTCGGCTCTTCGCACAGACGGATCACTTCCTCGGCGAGCTTGATGCCGCCTTCGCCGCCCTTTGCCCATACCTCGGACAGAGCAACATTTACGCCCAGTTCACGGCACTTGTTCTCAACGAGATCCAGCTCCGCCTTTGTATCGGTCGGGAACGCATTGATCGCGACTACGCACGGAAGCTTGTACACATTCTTGATGTTGCTTACATGCTTCAGCAGGTTCGGAAGGCCCTTCTCAAGCGCTTCCAGGTTCTCCTGATTCAGATCAGCCTTCGGCACTCCGCCATTATACTTCAGCGCACGAACCGTCGCTACGATAACGACTGCGTTCGGATGCAGGTCTGCCATACGGCACTTGATGTCGAGGAACTTCTCTGCGCCAAGGTCTGCGCCGAAGCCTGCCTCTGTGATCGTGTAATCTGCGAGCTTCATAGCAATCTTAGTAGCGGTCACAGAGTTGCAGCCGTGTGCGATGTTCGCGAACGGGCCGCCGTGAACGATGGCCGGTACATGCTCCAGAGTCTGTACAAGGTTCGGCTTCAGGGCATCCTTCAGAAGCGCTGCCATCGCACCCTGTGCGTGAAGATCACCTGCTGTTACTGGTTTCTGCTCGGAAGGCTTGCCATAGGTATAGCCTACGATAATTCTGGAAAGACGATTCTTCAGATCTGTGATGTCGCTTGCCAGGCAAAGTACTGCCATGATCTCGGATGCTACCGTGATATCATAACCGTCTTCTCTCGGCACACCATTTGTTCTGCCGCCCAGACCATCGGTCACAAAACGGAGCTGACGGTCGTTCATATCCACGCAGCGTCTCCATGTGATCTTGCGCGGGTCAATGTTCAGCTCGTTGCCCTGGAAGATATGGTTATCAATCATTGCCGCGAGCAGGTTGTTCGCTGCGCCGATCGCGTGGAAATCGCCTGTAAAGTGAAGATTGATATCCTCCATCGGAACCACCTGCGCATAGCCGCCGCCGGCCGCTCCGCCCTTAACACCAAATACCGGGCCCAGGGACGGCTCACGGAGTGCTACCATCACGTTCTTGCCAAGCTTCTGCATGCCATCTGCCAGACCAACGGTCGTCGTTGTCTTGCCCTCGCCGGCCGGAGTCGGGTTAATCGCGGTCACGAGAACCAGCTTGCCATCCTTCTTATCGGTCTCGCGAAGCAGATTGTAGTCAATTTTTGCCTTATACTTGCCGTACTGCTCCAGATATTTCTCATCGATTCCTGCCTTCGCAGCAATCTCTGTGATTGGCGACATCGGTGTTTCCTGAGCGATTTCAATGTCAGATTTGAATCCCATGATAAAAAATCTCCTCTCCTTTTTTTCTTTGAATCGCAGCTGTTAAATCGGAGTCTGATTTTCTCTTCCCGGGCATGTTTGCGAAATGTAGTTCTATGGACACCGGGGTTCTCACTCCGGTGCAACCGCAGGCAATAAGGTGAATCGTCTGCGGCAGAATAGAAAGACATAGAAAAACTGCGCAAGGAAAGAAGTGCCGACACATCCGAAGATGCCTGGCCGGACATCCGTCTTAACGCAGTAGCGGAAGCGATACCGTAACGCGGAATTCATCCTTCGTTCACAACAAAGACCTTCCCATCATGTGACACTTAACGTACAGTATCTACTCTACCTTAAAATATGAAATTGTGTGGGGTTCTGAATGAAAAAAGGACAGCATCACAATTTGAAATGCTGTCCAGACGGTCGACAAAATTATTATTTTGATTACCTTGTGGTGCTCCACTGGTCCGTCAGCAATCAAAACCTCCAACTGATTGTCATTATACGCTGAAAAGCCCCGTTTGTCAAGAATTTATCAGAATTTCCTGCATAATTTCATGGTTTTTTTTTACGAACAATTTTAAGGCTGCTCACAGTTCCGCAATTCAAAGCGCTCCCTGCAGAACCGCATACTAGCATTTTTGCACAGCCTTTTCACAGAGCTTTTTATAGAATGCCTCTTGCATAGCTTACCAGGAGCGCGCAGATTTCTCTCATGATATTATGCGGCAGCATACCAACATCGGAATCTGCCGGGACGCCAAACGCATTCCGGTATCCGGCCTTCCCGGCAAGCAGAAGCGCCCGATAGATATGGAAATCATTCGAGATAATCGCCGTCGGCTCGCAGTTCTCCGTGTCGTTCGTCCGCTGCAAAATAATCTTCGCAGAAAACTCCAGATTTTCCTGTGTGCTGGTCGATTGATCTTCCATAAGCAGCCGTTCCCTGGAGACGCCCGCCTCCACAAGGTAACGATACATACACTCCGCTTCCGAGATGCCCTCGTCCGGCCCCTGTCCGCCGGAAAGAATCAAAACCGCGTCCGGATGTTCCCGGGCATATTGCGCCGCCCGATCCAGCCGCCGTTTCAACGCACGGGAAGGAGACGTACCCTTGACCTGCGCGCCAAGCACAATCACATAGGATGGATCCTTTTCCGAAGAGTCTTCAAAATGCATCGCCAGGACAATCCGGCCTGCAAGCACCAGCACTACAGCAAGGGCCGCCGCCATCAGCACCAGAATCGCCCCGTTCACGAACCGAAGAGGTGTTCCCGGATGCAGATCCTGATAATGCAGCGCGAATCGAAACAAAATCAATGCGCTTCCAGACAAAAGCCAGAACCAGGCAAAACTGGCGCGCAGACCGGCATACAGCACCACACCCACATAATAAAAAAGAATCAGGATGCCCGCAAGAAAGCATCCCGTCTCCAAAACAGATCGCATACGATTTCCTTTTATATTCACGCTCTCATGACCGGCCGCAGCAGAACTTGTATTTCTTCCCGCTGCCGCAGGGACACGGGTCATTGCGCCCGATCTTTTTGCCCTTCACGACCGTGTTCATCTTCTTTGCCTCAATATAGAGTGCATGCTGCTTTTCCTCATCAAAAATATCGTTCCACGCCGACAGCCGGTACAGCCAGTCCGCCTTCGCATCCACCATATTTTTATACAGCTTTTCATTATCAAAATCAAGGCTGACCAGGGTATCCTCCTCCATCTCTTCGATCAGATTCGGTACCTTCAGGCTGTCATTGATGCCATCCAGAAATCCTGTCATCTCCATCACAGTGACGCCAAATCGATCCGCCAGCTCCTTCACTGTGCCGCTGACGGCCTCTTCCGGATTCTGCAGAAGGATTTCATAAATGCCTTTCTCCTTCATAAAATAATCCGACCAGAATTCCCCAAGCACCTTCTTATCCGTTTTTGTTGAATACGCCTTTTCTCTCCAGCTCTCTAATAATCCCATTTTCCTTTACCATCCTGAAATAAATATAAAAGTATAACCAGTAACCTCAAAAATACGTTTGCATTATACCCCTGTTTGCCGGACATGGCAAGTACCAGTTTGTTTTTACTCTCAGCTATCATTCACGGGAATAAATAATAATCGGATAACCGGCGGTAATGGTGTTGTAGATCGTCTCCGGGTCTTCGACAGTTAAACTGAATTCAAATCGCCGCAAAGCCTTGATTTAGGC
>JAJQHZ010000081.1 GCA_021199475.1 Lachnospiraceae bacterium | reverse complement strand
AAGGACCGGGATGCAAGCAACCTGCTGCTCATTCAGATCGATCCGACGACTGGTGAAGTTTCATTCGTCACCGTAGACGCTCTGGATCCGGAGACCGGTGAGATTACGGCTACGTTCGAGACGCTCGGACCGGTTATGCTCGTTGAGAAGGTTCCGATTGTTGTTAAGAATACGACACCGGAGCTGTATGGCGATGAGGATACCCAGAAGAACATCGAAGATCTCCGCACAGAGCTGAACGATACCTATGAAAAGGGTGAAGGCGACGGCAGGACGATGAAGCTGAGCAACGTTTTCACTACGATGATGAATAACGATGCGGTTGAAAGATATCAGAATCAGGTCTTTGAGTACCGTAATATGCCGGTTCAGAAGAACAGTGCTACAAAGACCAATTCTTCCGCAGAGGAAGAGTCAGAAACAGAAGCAGTTGAGGAGACTGAGACTGAAACGGAAACAGAAACAGAAACAGAGCTGACCAAGGTTATCATGGATCAGATCGAGGTAGCTGAGGATGTAATCGTCAATGTTGACGATTACTCCAGCTGCATGGCGTTCGCTGACATGGCGATTAAGCTTGGCGAAGACTCCTATAGCTATGACATGAGTGGTACTCTTCTTGCGGAGGCGTACCGTGACCTCGAAGAGGTTGACTGGGAACGTATTGTTCTTTACATGGATGCGGATTATGATACCGAAGCGGCCGCAGAGGATATGTCTCTGCTGACGGAGATTGAGCCGTTTGTTCTTGAGAACTGCTTTGTAATGCAGATTAATTCTGAGACTGGTGATATCAATTATATCTGGGAGCCGATCGTTCACTTTGAGATTCTTATCGAAGATGTAGAAGCTGAGACTGAAACGGAAGCTGAGACTGAGACAGAGACCGAGGCTCTCACGGAGTCGGAAACCGAGCTTGAGACGGAGACGGAGGACTACGATTTAATGTACTGGACCGTTGAGGATGAGGATAAGACGAGTGAGATTGAGGTTCCGGTGCTTGTAATTGAAGGTGAATTTGAGGCTCTTGGACCGTTCGCACTCTTTATGCCGGTCAGCAGCGAGCTCGCAGCTGAATAAATAGATATCGGATACGATCTTTTGGGTTATGGGGGCAGGAATCTATGGGAAGTTCTCACGGAAATCATTCAGAAAAACGCGGACCGATCCTTACGGTTCTCTACATCGTTGCGGTGCTTATATTGGTTGCGTGTATTGGTTTTTTCTACTATCTCTCTCGACAGCAGAGCAACGAATATCAGGCTGAAAAAGCCAGACTCCAGTCAGAGGAGGAGGCGATTGAAACAATACTGACCGAAGAAGAGACTGAGATGATGAAGTCGCTCGAAGAGGCGCTCGATTCGGATCTGGATGAGTGAGCTTTTGGTATTAGGATTCCTGACATTTCATTCGAAATGATTCATCCCAAACTTGTAATTCGAAAAATAAATAGAAGAAGAACAGAAGAAGAGCCAGGCGGTTTCATTCGCCCGGCTCTTCTTCTGAAACAATTTCATCATATTCAAGAGAATCAAGCCATTCATCAAACCCGTCAGACGCAGCTTCATATTCCTCGTCATCTTCAATGTTCTCAAGTACAGGAGTGCCGTTCTCTTCATGATAGCGATAAATGAAGACCTCACCATCCTCGTTGATCCCTTTCTCATTCAATGGGAGCAACGCAATGTAGTCCTTTCCGGCTGCCTGATAGGTGGTCAGCACCTGACATTCAATCACCTCGTCGTTATCCAGAGTCAGTGTGATGGTGGCTCCGCCGTCACATTCTTCTTCACATCCGAGACAGCTTCCGCTGCAGTTTTCAAAATCGCTCATTCCAATCCCTCTCTATTCTGTGTGTATTTTACTGGATTTGTAACCATCCGTCTGCCTCACTTTATCAGAAAGTGTGAGAAATAGCAAGCAAAGAATGATGATTGGATAAAAATATATCAAATTGCAAAATCATGGCTTTTTTTCTGAATATTTAGCTTGTTATCTGGAAGTATTCATGTTAAGATAAATGCAAAGTTTTGCATTTTACTTATTTGAAAAAACATATGACTGAGGAGAGTTGTACTTATGAAACTGATATCCTGGAATGTAAATGGCCTCCGGGCCTGTGTACAGAAAGGTTTTCTTGAATATTTCAGGGAGGCGGACGCAGATGTGTTCTGTCTGCAGGAGACGAAGCTTCAGGAGGGGCAGATTGATTTGCAGCTTCGCCCGTACCAGTATTGGAATTATGCGGTAAAAAAGGGCTATTCTGGTACGGCGGTTTTCACAAAAAAAGAGCCGCTGTCCGTTTTTTATGGAATCGGTGCCAAAGAGCACGACCAGGAGGGCCGGGTGATTACGCTGGAATATAATGACTTTTATCTTGTAACAGTCTACACACCGAATTCACAGAACGAGCTGGTGCGGCTGCCTTACCGGATGCAGTGGGAGGAGGCGTTTCTTGCTTACCTGAAGCATCTGGAGGAGAAAAAGCCGGTTATTTTTTGCGGGGACCTGAACGTTGCACATCAGGAAATTGATCTGAAAAACCCAAAAACCAATCATAAAAATGCGGGTTTCACGGATGAGGAGCGGGCAAAATTCTCGAATCTTCTCGCCTCCGGGTTTACCGATACATACCGGTATTTTTATCCGGACCAGGAGGGCGTCTACAGCTGGTGGTCGTATCGTTTTCATGCCCGCGAGAAGAATGCGGGGTGGCGGATTGATTATTTCTGTGTTTCAGACTGCCTGAAGGAACGGCTTCGCGGAGCATCCATTCATACGGAGGTATTTGGATCGGATCATTGCCCGGTTGAACTGGATATTGATCTGTGAACCGAAATCATTTTCTCATTAAGACACGGCTCTCAGATCTGGTCAGGGCCCCAGACTGCTATTGGATGCCCGTTTAACGGATGGCTTATATTCGTTTTGCAATAGAAAGCATTTTATAAGGAACACGATAGGAAACAGATAAAGACAGGAAATACGGAAAGGTGGGATGGTATGGGTGATAATAAGTTTAAGCTTGTAAAAGATGAATGCAGAAGCCCAGGTGTAACGGTCTGCCAGGATGGGGTGCATTTTGGCTATTATGCAGCAGCGAAGGAACGACCATCGCTGCTGCTCTATAAAAAGGGAACGGAAGAGATAGCGGCGGAGATTGTGTTTCCCATCCCGGAACCACCCGGGAATTTTTATTCTATGAAGATAAAGCTGCCGGTCGATGCGTATGAATATAATTTCCGAGACGGAGATCGGATTGTTACGGATCCCTATGCCAGAAGAATTGCCGGCAGGGAGGTTTATGGGGAGATTCCTTCCCTTTGCCCGCACGGGCTGCGCGGCGGGTTCGCAGCGAGCCGATATCGGTGGGATGGCGATCAGCTTCCTGATATCCCTTTTCACGATGCAGTGATGTATCATCTGCATGTCCGCGGGTTTACAATGAATAAGAACTCAGGCGTCAGCCCGAAAGGGACATTTGCAGGACTGAAGAAAAAGATCCCGTATCTTTTGTCATTGGGTATCAACCAGGTAAAGCTGATGCCGGTTTATGAGTTTGCGGAGGTTGAAGTACCTGAATATCTGATGCGTTCCATGGATCGGGCTAACCGGCCAAACGAGGGGACAATAAATGCCAGACCGGCTGACCGGCAGGAGGCGCCGTATGGAAACGGAAATCCTCCTTTGACGCAGCAGGAGGCGCGTGAACATGCATTTGACCTTCCTGCGACGCATATTCAGATGCATGACTCCTTGCAGATGGCAGAAATGGAGGATGGGGGCGCTGCAATGCAGCTGCCGTCCGGTGGTGCGTCTGAGCTTCGCAGGAATTTCTGGGGATACGGTCCTGGCTTCTATTTCGCACCGAAGGCGTCCTATGCCTCCTCAGACCGTGCGGACATCGAATTCAAGGATATGGTGAAAGCATTTCATGCAAATGGAATCGAGATTATTCTCGAGTTTTCGTTTTCTGAGGACACAGACATCGCGCTGATCTGCGACTGCCTCACATGGTGGGCCGAGGAGTACCACGTGGATGGCTTTTCCCTGGTCGGCCGTGACGGGATCGCACAGGAGCTGGCACGTCTGCCGCTTTTTGCCACCAGAAAGCTGATCTGCAGCTGGTATCCGGACTCGGTTTGCCGCGAGAATGCGAAAAGAGAACATCCGTATCTGCTTGCCGAGTCAAATGATGGATTTATGAACGACGGGCGCAGGCTGCTCAAGGGCGATTCCGGAGCACTGGAGGCATTTAGCTGGCGCACCCGTCAAAATCCGGTCGGCTGTGCGCAGATGAATTACATGACGAACCACGATGGGTTTACGATGCTGGATCTGGTCTCTTACAATATGAAATATAATGATGAAAACGGGGAAAACGGACGTGACGGTTCGGATGCGAATTTTAGCTGGAACTGTGGCGAGGAGGGACCAAGTGCAAAGCGAAAAATTGCGAAGCTGCGTATGCGGCAGCGGAAAAATGCATATGCGATGATGCTGCTTTCGCAGGGAACGCCCATGCTTCTGGCAGGCGATGAGTTCGGAAATACCCAGAAAGGGAATAATAACCCCTGGTGTCATGACAGTGACCTCACTTGGCTGAACTGGAATCACGCCAAATCCAGCCAGGAGCTGACAGAGTTTGTGCGTAAATTAATCGCGTACCGAAAGAATCACCCCGTTTTGCATCAAAGGAAGGAGCTTAGCTGCACCGATCCGCTCTCGACCGGTTTTCCGGATCTTTCGTATCACGGGGAACGCGCCTGGTATGCGGACTTTCATAATTCCGGTCTTCATATGGGATGTATGTATACCGGATCCTATGCAGGTGAGGAAGGGTTTCTTTATCTGGCCTGGAACTTCCACTGGGAAGAGCAGGCGCTGGCGCTTCCGCTGCTGCCGGATGGATTTTCGTGGTTTCGGGTGATGGATACGTCTCTGCCGGACAGTTTTTTGCCGGCGGATAAGCAGGAGAATCTTGGAGACAGCCGGATGCTTTTAGTGCCGCCGAGGACCGTCGCGATTCTGGAAGGAAGAAAGGATGGAGCAAAGCATTGATGGAAGACAGTTCTCAGGAGGGCGCCTCCAAACGAATCACATGGAGAAAAGCCAAAGGACACCTGAAAACCATTACCGAGCACAAACTCTACGTGATGAAGGAGTGTTTTCAGGTCGGTCTGTACCGTCAGGGGCTTACACATGATCTTTCAAAATATCTGCCGACAGAGCTGCTGGAAGGATTTCGCTATTATGAGGACGGAACGAGCAGCCCGAATAACGGAGAACGCCGTGATAAAGGCTACTCCGAAGCCTGGATGCATCACAAGGGACGCAACCGGCACCATTTTGAATATTGGATGGATTACCGGGAACCCCAAAAGGGCAAATTATCAAAGACAGCTGGCCCTCATGTGCCGGATTATCTGCAGACTGTGCAGATGCCGCGTAACTATGTTGTTGAAATGCTGATGGACCGCATCGCAGCTTCCAAGAATTATAATAAAGAAGCATATACGCAGCACGATGCACTCGCCTATTTTGAGAAAGGCATGGGACATTATCTGATGCACCCGCAGACGAAAAAGGAGCTGCATGGGATGCTTCGAATTCTCGATGAGCGCGGCGAAAAAGAGCTGATGCGGTTTGTGAGAGACTATTATCTGAAGGGATATCCCATTTAAAAAGTAAAACGTGTGCCTTCGCTATACCCGTAAATTCAGGTGGGACGGAAGGCACACGTTTTATGTACAGAGGCTCGTAAGGTGTTTTGTGGCTTAAGCAGCCCACGCACGCTGCGCAGCGATTAGGGGACAAGTCTTCCTGCTCGATTACATATGAGTGAATTAAAGTGAGTGAATCGATAAGCAGTGTTAAGGTCACCGTTGGCTTCGTTAAATGCCGGAAATCAGGATGTTACGCCGGATAGTTCAGTCTCTCTTCACTGATGTTATCCAACACCTCGCGCAGATACCGGTCGGCGAGCCAGTTAGCCATCGGAAGGTTCATGTCGAGATAATTGCCGCAGTCCCGGGGCAGCGCACCGGGCACTTCGCCGCGAAAATCTCGGATAAAGGCAAACATTTCTTTCATCAGAGGCACGATATCCTTTGATTCATAATCGCCGGCAAGCAGCAGGTAGAAGCCAGTCCGGCAGCCCATCGGTCCGAAATAAATGATGCGGGAGCCATATTCCGCGTGATTGCGCAGGAAGGTCGCCCCGAGATGCTCGATGGTATGTACCTCAGCGGTATTCATGACCGGCTCATTGTTTGGCCTTGTCATGCGGATGTCGAAGGTCGTGATGATCTCGGCGCCAACGTAATCCTTTCTGGACACGTAAAGGCCCGGAAGCAGATGAATGTGGTCAACGGTAAAGCTTGCGATTTTGTTCATTTTTCTTCATCCTTTCTGTTTTTAAAGTTACGACAGGTTCGCTCGCAAAATGATTTTAACGCTGCAGCAGTGGTTCTGGTATCCTGCCAGACTTCTTTGGGCGTCCTGCGCTGTGCGATGGTTTTCTTTCTGGCCGTTTCTTCTGACAGATAGACCAGCTGATTATCTTCATTGATATGGTCTACGTTTACGTAATCCATGGATTCCGTAGGCAGCTTCTGGCGGGCTAGTTCTGCCTCAACGATTCGCTTGACGATATAGTAAATCGTGGCAAAAATCGGAACGCCGACAATCATTCCGACGACGCCGAGCAGATTGCTGAAGACCAGAATGGATACTATGACCCAGAACGCGGATACACCGGTCGAATTTCCGAGAATTCGCGGGCCAATGATATTGCCGTCAACCTGCTGCAGAATCAGGATAAAAATCACAAAAACCAGACATTCCCATGGCTTCACAAACAAAAGCAGAATGGCGCAGGGAATGGCGCCGATAAAGGGGCCGAACACCGGGATGATGTTTGTGACACCGATGATGACACTGATCAGCAGCACATATGGAATCTTCAGGAAGGAAAGACAGATAAAGCAAATCACGCCGACAATCGCCGAGTCAATGATTTTTCCGGTGATAAACCCGCTGAAAATCAAATTTGCCTGACGGAATACATCCAGAATCCAGGTTGCGGCCTTCCGGTGGTGACAGACGGCATAGAGAAGCTTTTTTGCCTGACCGATGAAGCGCTCCTTGGACATCTGTGCGTATACCAGAACGATCAGAGCGACAAACAGATTCACGATTCCCGTGATCAGGCTTAAGAAGCTCTGCGTGATCGTGTTAATCGTTGTATAGAGGTTCGTATTGATCCAGTCCATGATAAAATTCAACACATTGATGATATATTCATAGACCTGCGGATTCCACTCATTGACGCGGTCCAGATAGCTGTTGAAGGTGTTCTGAATCCCGGGCAGATCGCTAAGCAGATTGTTGATCGTGTCAAACAGTCTTGGGACCAGGCGGCTGATGATAAGAAACAGCAGCAGCGCGATCAGGGCCATCACAGCGATCAGAGTCAGCACCCGCGCTGCAGTCTGGTTCATATTCCGTTTACGCAGAATCCGCTCCCCGGCCACAATAATCGGATCCAGAACATAAGCGAACCCCAGTCCCAGCCAGATGGAAGCGAGCGAGCTGAGCATGGAGCGGATGCCATTTAGAATGGATGCGCCATTCAGCAGCAGGAAATAAAACGCAATCACAGCTGCCAGAGTCAAAAATACCGTGCTGCACCAGACAATTGCATTTTTCCAGGTGGATTTCATAAAATAATACCTCTCTGTCTGATTTTATTCTTTATTGCGCGGCTTCCATTACATGTCCGTATTCGCAGGGCGAATATGGACGAAGGCCGCGCCAATCGCTAAGCGATTCTTTATTGCGCGGCTTCCATTATAACGCAGTGATTTTTTCTTTGCAATGTGGATTTACAGATTTTTAAAACACAGCTTGCGAAGCGGAACAGACCGTGGTATCATACCATTTAAGATTTTAACGGCGCGAGGTGCGCCCGAATCTTCAGGACAATTGCTTTTGTCACCTGAATTGTATGATAGAAGGAATATGGAGTATGCGCTGGAATAAATTTACGATTAAGACGAAAACAGAGGCGGAGGACCTTGTGATAGCCACTCTGGCGGAGATTGGGATCGAGGGTGTAGAGATTGAGGATAAGGTGCCTCTGTCCGAATCGGATAAACAACAGATGTTTGTGGATATCCTGCCGGATGGTCCGAAGGATGACGGGATTGCGTACCTGAATTTCTATGTGGAAGTAAAGGAAGAAGCCCCTGATGCCTGCCCTTCGTCCGTTGACGCAGGGGATTCGATCGCAGCTGTATCCGGACAGAAAGACGATGGAGTCAGACAGCTTCCGCAGGAGATTGGGGCGATCATCGAAAACGTCCGCCGCGAGCTGGAAGAGCTTCGGAGCTTTACGGATATCGGTGAAGGTTCAATTACCGTATCTCAGACGGAGGATAAGGACTGGATCAATAACTGGAAGGAGTATTTTCACCAGTTCTATGTGGATGATATCCTGATTATTCCTTCGTGGGAGGAAGTGAAGGCCGAGGATAAGGAGAAAATGATCATCCATATTGATCCGGGTACGGCCTTTGGCACAGGAATGCATGAGACGACTCAGCTGTGCATGCGTCAGCTGAAAAAATATGTGACGAATCAGACGGAGCTTCTGGACGTCGGAACGGGCAGCGGCATTCTCTCCATCGCGGCGCTGAAGCTGGGGGCCCGGCATGCGGTCGGCACAGATCTGGATCCCTGCGCGATTTCCGCGGTGCGGGAGAATCTGGAAGCAAATGATATCCCGGCGGAAGCGATGGAAATGCTGCTTGGGAACATCATTGATGACAAAACGATTCAGGATACGGTCGGTTATGAAAAATACGATATTGTGGCTGCCAACATTCTGGCAGAGGTTCTGGTTCCGCTGACGCCTGTGATTGTAAATCACCTGAAGCCCGGAGGCATCTATATTACCTCCGGAATCATTGAGGAAAAAGAAACGGTGGTTGTGGAAGCAGTGAAAGCAGCCGGTCTGGATGTGCTTGAGGTGACGCATCAGAATGACTGGGTATCCGTGACAGCACGGAAGGCCTGAGCCATCGGGGTGAGGAACCCCGGAAGGAATCGAGACAGGAAAGGGTATGAGATGCATCACTTTTTTGTAAATGCAGATCAGATAGGGGAAAAGGAAATCCGGATAACCGGCAGTGATGTCAACCACATCCGCAATGTACTGCGGATTCATCCGGGCGAGCAGATTACGGTAAGCGACAGCGATGCCACCACCTGGCGGTGTGAAATATCACAGGTGCAGGAGACGGCTGTAACGGCACGGATTCTGTGGTCGCAGGCAGCGGATACTGAGCTTCCGTGCAGGATTACGCTGTTTCAGGGACTCCCAAAGGCGGACAAAATGGAGCTGATTATCCAGAAAGCGGTGGAACTGGGGGCCTGTGAAATCGTTCCGGTAGCGACGCGGCGCGCTGTGGTGAAGCTGGATGCAGGCAAGGCTCTGACAAAACAGAAACGCTGGAGCGCGATTGCCCAAAGCGCTGCGAAGCAGGCGAAGCGGACGATTATTCCGGAAGTAAAACCGGTCATGACCATGGAAGAGGCTGTAAGAAGCGCATCATCGATGGATCGGAGATTTATCCCCTACGAGCAGGCAAGCGGAATGGATGCGACGCGGGATGCGTTTGGGGCGATCCGCCCAGGCGATTCCGTCGCGGTTTTTATCGGGCCGGAGGGCGGCTTCGAAGAGCAGGAAATTGCGCTGGCAGAGAAAGCCGGAATTCTGCCGGTCACGCTCGGCAACCGGATCCTGCGCACTGAGACAGCCGGGATGACGGTATTATCCATTCTGATGTATCTGCTGGAAGGGCGGGAGAAAGCGTAACAATTCGAAACTATATCGAGGTTTTTTTGTATTGTGCTGTCGGAAAAACAGGCAGGCAAAATACACATGTAATTATGATACAGGCTACGAATCGAACAGGAGGAATGAAAATGGTTTATCACATCGTAATGTGGAATTTCAAGAAGGAACTCACAGAAGAAAAAAAGCAGGAGCAAAAAGCGATTATGGACAGGGAGCTGAAGGCGCTGGTCGGTCAGGTGCCGGGACTTCTGACTGTGGAGCTGGTGCCGGATCCGATTCCGTCGAGCACACATGAAATTGCGCTGGTGACGACGCTGGAGAAGGCGGAGGACGTGGCAGTGTATGCGAATCATCCGGCACACGTGGCGGTTGCGGATACGTATGTCCGCCCATATGTATGTGACCGGGCTGCTCTGGACTATGAGCCGGCGAGTGAGAGAGACTGACAGAGGGAAACCATGGAATACAGGGAGGCACGGATATGGAGGCGTATCTGGACAACTCCGCTACAACCCGCGTGACGGATTCGGTGCGGGATGTGGTGGTGCGGACGATGACGGAGGATTACGGGAATCCTTCCTCAAAGCACAGGAAAGGCCTGGAGGCGGAGCATTATCTGAAGGATGCGCGGGAGAAAATCGCGAAAACGCTGAAGGTAAATGAAAAAGAGATTTATTTTACCTCGGGCGGCACAGAGTCGGACAACTGGGCGATCCTGGGTCCGGCGGCAGCGAACCGCCGGACAGGGATGCATGTTATTACCTCTGCGGTGGAGCATGCAGCGGTGATGATGCCGATACACTATCTTCAGGAACAGGGATACCGCGTAACCGTTTTGCCGGTGGACCGCCAGGGGCGGATTCATCTGGAGGATCTGGAAGCGGCGCTCTGTGATGAGACAATCCTGGTTTCGATTATGTCTGTGAACAATGAGGTAGGAACGATTCAGCCGATCGCGGAAGCCGGTGCGCGGATCAAAAAGAAATGTCCGCACGCTGTTTTCCACGTGGATGCGGTTCAGGCATACGGAAAATACCGGATTTATCCGAAGCGGATGGGCATTGACCTGCTCTCGGTGAGCGGACACAAGCTCCATGGCCCGAAGGGCAGTGGATTTTTATATGTCGGAGACGGCGTCAGAATTCATCCTTTGATTCTGGGCGGCGGACAGCAGAAGGGCATGCGTTCCGGTACCGATAATGTGCCGGGAGCGGCAGGTCTGGCGCAGGCCGCGGTTGATGCGTTTGCCACACTGGATGCCGACCATGAACGGATGCTTATTCTGAAAGCACGCCTGATGGCGGGGCTGTCTCAGCTTTCGGATGTGGTGATTCACTCAGAGGAGGGAGAGCAGGGCGCTGCACATATTGTGAGCGCGGCATTTATCGGTGTCCGCAGTGAGGTGCTGCTCCACGCGCTTGAGGAGCGCGGGATCTATGTATCCGCAGGATCCGCCTGCTCATCAAACAAAAAGCTTCCGGTCAGCACGGTTTTAAAAGAGATGCAGCTGCCGCCGGAACAGCTGGAATCGACGCTGCGCTTTAGCTTCAGCCGGTTCACGACAGAAGAGGAAATTGACTATACGCTGGATGCGCTGCAGGAGCTGCTGCCAATGCTGCGCCGGTTTATACGAAAATAAACGAAAAACAGTTATCTGAAAATGCCAGTGAATGATACGTAAATAGATACAGGAAAGGAAAGCCGCCTGATGTGCGGCACATACAGGTAAGAGATTCATGTTCAGTACGTTTTTAATAAAGTACGGAGAAATTGCAATCAAGGGCAAGAACCGCCATCTGTTTGAGGAGGCGCTGGTCAATCAGATCCGGCATGCGCTCTCAAAGGTGGACGGATCGTTTTCTGTGATGCGTGAACAGGGACGGATTTACATTGATTGTGAGGGCAGCTTTGACTATGACGAGACGGTCGAGGCGCTTCAGCGTGTGTTTGGCATCGTTGGCATCTGCCCGGTGATGAAGGTAGAGGACAAAGGAATTGACGAGCTGGCCGGGGATGTGATCCGTTTTCTGGAAGAGACCCTTGAGCTGACGCCGCAGAATGTGATTACATTCAAGGTGATGACGAGGAGGGCAAACAAGTCCTATCCGATTCCATCCATGGAAGTGAACAGTGAGCTGGGCGGGCGGATTCTGGAGGCATTTCCCGGACTGCAGGTCGACGTCCACAACCCGGAGCTGGTTCTTCATGTAGAGATCCGGGAAAAAATCTATATTTATTCAAAAATCATTCCGGGGCCTGGCGGGATGCCGGTCGGGACGAGCGGACGTGCGATGCTGCTTCTTTCCGGTGGGATCGACAGTCCGGTTGCGGGCTATATGATTGGAAAACGGGGCGTAGTGATTGACGCAGTCTATTTCCACGCGCCGCCCTATACAAGCGAACGCGCGAAGGAGAAGGTAGTGGATCTGGCGAAGCTCGTCGCACGGTACACCGGTCCGATCCGTCTCCATGTCGTGAACTTTACGGATATTCAGCTTTCAATCTACGAGAAATGTCCGCATGATGAGCTGACGATTATCATGAGACGCTATATGATGCGAATTGCGGAGCGGTTTGCCGCAATGGATGGGTCGATGGCATTGATTACAGGCGAGAGCATCGGTCAGGTGGCCAGTCAGACGATACAGAGTCTGTCTGTAACAAATGAAGTATGCGCGCTTCCGGTGTTCCGCCCGCTGATCGGCTTTGATAAGCAGGAGATCGTTGAAGTGTCAAAGAAAATCGGAACGTTTGAGACTTCCATCCTGCCATTTGAGGATTGCTGTACCATTTTTGTGGCGAAGCATCCGGTGACAAAGCCAAACTTAAAAGTGATTCAGTGTTCCGAATGTAAGCTGAGCGATATCATTGATGGGCTGGTCGAGACAGCGATTGATACCGCGGAAACGATTACGGTTGAATGAAAACAGCCCCGCCATCCAAACGGTGGCGGGGCATCGATTCCGTCATGGTCGTGCGGTCCTGCTTACTGAATAATGTAAGCGTCAAGTACGGCCAGAATCTCATCAATATTGTCTTCTGCGTGGATGTTCAGATCAATTGGCTTGGAAAGATCCAGACTGAAAATCCCCATAATTGATTTCGCGTCAATGACATAGCGACCGGATACGAGATCAAAGTCGTTATCGAACTTTGTAATATCATTCACAAAAGACTTTACCTTATCAATTGAGTTTAAAGAAATCTGAACTGTTTTCATAATATCACTCCTCCGTGTTCATGATTTATGTTCGTGTGACAGAGAACAGCAGACTTATTTGCGTTCACTATCCAAATGGCTTGCCATTTCTCCTTTATCTTACTGGTTGATGCGCGAAAAGTCAAGGAGAAATAAGGGAAAGTTCGGAAACTTTGGAAATTATTCGTTAGAAAATGGACGGAGGAAAAACTGGAATGGGAAAGAAAGCGGCACTTCATAATCTTGGGTGCAAGGTTAACGCATATGAGACGGAGGCGATGCGGCAGCTGTTAGAGGAAGCGGGCTATGAGATTGTGCCGTTTGCGCCCGGCGCGGATGTCTACGTGATCAACACCTGTACCGTCACAAATATTGCGGACCGCAAGTCGCGGCAGATGCTGCACAGGGCGAAAAAGATGAATCCGGATGCAATTGTGGTGGCGACCGGGTGCTATGTGCAGACCGCACAGATTCCGCCAGAGGATGACAGTGCAGTTGACCTGGTGCTGGGAAACAACCAGAAAGGGGATCTGGTCAGGGCGCTGCGCATGTTTGAGGAGACACGCTGCGGAAATGAGATCTGCGAGATCGGAACGATTCGCGAATATGAAAAGCTTTCCATCACAAGAACCGAGGAGCACACCCGTGCCTATATCAAGGTGCAGGACGGATGCAATCAGTTCTGTACCTACTGCATTATTCCTTATGCGCGGGGCCGGGTCCGCAGCCGCCAGGTCTCCGATGTCCTCCGGGAGGTGAGAGAGCTTGCGCAGAACGGCTGCCGTGAGGTCGTGCTGACCGGTATTCATTTAAGCTCCTACGGAAGTGATCTTGGGACATCGCTGCTTTCCCTGATACAGGAAGTGCATGAGATTCCCGGGATTGCGAGAATCCGGCTGGGCTCGCTCGAGCCGGGGATTATTACCGGCGAATTTGCCCGCGCACTGCGCGCACTGCCGAAGGTCTGCCCGCATTTTCACCTGTCGCTGCAGAGCGGAAGCGATCCTGTGCTCAAACGGATGAACCGCCGCTATACGACCGCGGAATTTGAGGAAAAATGCACCATTTTGCGGGAAACCTTTGATCTGCCTGCAATTACGACGGATGTGATCGTCGGCTTTCCGCAGGAAACGCCGGAGGAATTTAACGAGACGGTTGCCTTTCTCGAACGAATCCGTCTGTATGAGACACATATTTTTAAGTATTCCAGACGGCATGGTACGCGTGCAGCCGCGATGTCCGGACAGATTTCAGAGTCGGAAAAAGGAGTCCGGAGCAATGAGCTGCTCGCGCTTGGGGAGCAGAACCGGACGCGATTCGAAGAGCAGCAGATTGGGCGAACCTCCGAGGTGCTCTTTGAAGAAAAACTGCAAATCAATGGAGAATGGTATTTCACGGGTTACACAAGAGAATACATTCGCGCAGCAATTCCGGCTTCGCAGGATTACACGAACCGGATCCTGGAGGGCAGGCTGAAGCGAAGCATCGCAGGCCATGTGCTGTTTTTTGAAGCGTAAAGATTAAAAACAAAAGGATTGAAATATTTGGAAAGATATATTAGAATAGAGAAAGCTTTTAGGGTGTGCAGGCAAAGGACGTGACAAAATGGCAGAGATTAACAACACACAGTATTTCAACTACACGACGGATCCCCAGACGAGAGTAAAGACGGTGCTGGACGTAGTTTACAATGCGATGGAGGAGAAGGGATACAATCCGGTCAATCAGATTGTGGGTTATATCATGTCCGGCGATCCGACTTATATTACGAATCATAATAATGCCCGCAGCATGATTATGAAGGTAGAGCGTGACGAACTGGTAGAAGAGCTTTTGAGAGAATATGTGAAAAACAGGGCCTGGGAGCGTACAGACAAATGATCCGGATTATGGGACTGGACTACGGCTCGAAGACGGTCGGAGTGGCGGTCAGTGATCCGCTGGGGCTGACGGCGCAGGGGCTGGAAATTATCCGCCGGGACCAGGAAAACAAATTGCGCAGGACGCTGGAGCGGATTGAAGAGCTGGCCAGACAGTATGAGGTGACCGCGTTTGTACTGGGTTACCCGAAGAATATGAACAATACGGTCGGGGAGCGGGCAGAGAAATCACTGGAGTTCCGGGACATGCTTACGCGACGGACGGGTCTGCCGGTCGTGATGTGGGACGAGCGGCTCACGACGGTGGCGGCGAACCGGACGCTGATGGAGAGCGGTGTGCGGCGCGAGAACCGAAAAGAATACGTGGATATGATTGCGGCTGTGTATATTCTGCAGGGGTACCTTGATTGCAGGAATAACCAGAATATAGCTTCTGAGGGACTGACAAACGAGGCGGTAAGAGGTTCGGATGATGAACGGGAATCCGATCCGAAAAGGTAATATTTAAGGAGACGTATGAACAGGATAGAATTTTGCCCGGTTGAAGGAGGAGAGAAGGTCTGGTTTTCTGTTCTGGAGGAGACCAGAATCAGTGGAGTTTCCTATCTGCTGGTAACCGAATCAGAAGATGAAGAGGAGGACGCCGAAGTCTACATTTTAAAGGACACCTCGCGGGACGGGGATGCGGATGCCCTGTATGAGTTTGTGGAGGATGACGGCGAGCTTGAAGCAGTATCAAAGATATTTGAAGAACTTTTAGAGGACGTGGATATTGAACTGTAAAATGATTCTGTGATTCTGCATTGTGCATGAATGCGGAGCATAAGCGGCGTTGGTCTTTTCATAGACGTGTTCGATACAACGCGGCTTTGGTGGGAATATCTACACGTGAATAACTATG
Source organism: Lachnospiraceae bacterium (assembly GCA_021199475.1). GTDB lineage: Bacteria > Bacillota > Clostridia > Lachnospirales > Lachnospiraceae > Choladousia. The sequence goes on along the minus strand of JAJQHZ010000081.1, from coordinate 15,614 downwards.
GTAAATGGTGCCGGAGCGACACCTTATTCGTGTGTGCCTGGATATCAGATAACAAGGTGAATTTGATTTGCCGGGTGAAGAGACACGAGGGAGCGATTGCCTGCACTTTGATAATATCATAATAAGTTATATTTTGCGAAAATTCGCAGGAAAGAGGTTGAAGGATTGAAAAAAGAGCAGAACAGACAGAACAATACGGAGAGACTGAAAATCATACCGCTCGGCGGGCTTGGACTGATTGGTATGAACATCACGGCATTTGAGTACAAGGACAGCATTATTGTTGTGGACTGCGGACTGGCGTTTCCGGAGGATGACATGCTGGGCATTGACCTGGTCATCCCGGATATTTCGTATCTGAAAGAAAATGCAGAAAAAGTAAAGGGCTTTGTATTTACGCATGGGCATGAGGATCATATTGGAGCGATTTCTTATATACTGAAAGAATTGAATGTACCGCTTTATGCGACCAAGCTGACGATGGGACTGATTGAGCGCAAGCTCGAGGAGAGCGGGCAGATGCGCACGTCGAAGCGCAAGGTGGTGAAGCAGGGACAGTCGATTAATCTCGGGGAATTCCGCGTGGAATTTATCCGGACGAACCACAGCATCGCGGACGCGGTCGCTCTGGCGATCTATTCCCCGGTGGGAGTGGTAGTACACACCGGTGATTTTAAGGTGGATTATACGCCTGTGTTTGGCGATGCGATTGACCTGCAGCGGTTTGCGGAGCTCGGGAGAAAGGGCGTGCTGGCACTGATGTGTGACAGTACCAATGCGGAGCGGCCGGGATTTACGGCTTCGGAGCGCACGGTCGGCAAGACATTTGACCATCTGTTTTCGGAAAACACGAGCCACCGGATTATCATTGCGACGTTTGCGTCGAATGTAGACCGGGTACAGCAGATTATTAATACCGCGTATAAATATGGCAGGAAAGTGGTGATAGAGGGGCGCAGTATGGTTACCGTCATTTCGACCGCTTCGGAGCTCGGCTATATTAATATTCCGGATAATACACTGATTGAGCTTGACGAAATGAAAAATTACACGGACGAGCAGCTGGTGCTGATCACAACCGGCAGCCAGGGAGAGCCGATGGCCGCGCTTTCCAGGATCGCCGCAAATATGCATAAAAAGATTACCATTCATCCGAACGACGTTGTGATCTTCAGCTCTAACCCGATCCCGGGCAATGAAAAGGCGGTTTCGAAGGTCATCAATGAGCTTTCTGCAAAAGGAACGAAGGTCATTTTCCAGGATACCCATGTGTCCGGACATGCCTGCCAGGAGGATATCAAGCTGATTTATTCGTTGGTAAAACCGAAGTATGCGATTCCAGTGCATGGGGAGTACCGTCATATGAAGGCACAGGCAGAACTGGTTGAAGAACTCGGCATCGAGAAGGATCATATCCTGCTTCTCAAAGCGGGGAATGTTCTCGAACTGAATGAAGAGTCAGCGGCTGTGACCGGACAGGTGCAGACCGGCTCGATTCTTGTAGATGGTCTCGGAGTCGGAGACGTCGGGAATATCGTGCTGCGCGACCGGCAGCATCTGGCCGAGGACGGTATTGTTATTGCAGTACTGACATTGGAAAAATATACCGGTCAGATCCTTGCCGGACCGGACATTGTATCGAGAGGATTCGTGTATGTGCGGGAATCCGAAGATCTGATGGAGGAAGCCTGTCAGGTGGTAGAAGAAGCGATGGAATTCTGCAATACCCGCCGGATTCTGGACTGGGCGAAGATGAAAAATACGATTCGGGATTCCCTTGGAGATTTCCTGTGGAAGAGAACCAAGCGCAGACCGATGATCCTTCCGATTATCATGGAGGTCAGTGCCTGATGGACAAAATCGAAGAATGTACGAGGGCTCTGACCCGGAGCATTCAGGAAACAGAGGAATACCAGAGCTTCCAGAAGCTCCGGGAGGTTGCGGATCAGGATCCTGAACTGCATCAAAGGCTGAATGAATTCCGGCGGCGCGTTTATGACGTCCAGACGTCCGGCGAAACGCTGGATTTTTACAGCGAGCAGGAGCGACTGGGACGGGATGCCGCCAAATTCCGCAAGAATGAGCTGGTGGATGAGTATTTAAAGATGGAACTGCATATCTGCCGCATCATCCAGAGAGTGGCCTTTCAGGTTGCGGAGGCGATTGATCTGGATCTCGACGGGGTTTTGGAACCGATGGAAAGGTAATATATGTTCGCATTCATTTGATACAGAATGAATGCGAAAAACGAAATCAGGGTAGAAGACAATGATTATTCCGGAGCGGCTTTCTGTATATATCAATTCACTGGATTCCGGAAACGGAGCGTTTTTGGACGAACTGGAACGCACGGCCATCGCGGAGCATGTGCCGGTGATCCGGCAGGATATGCAGAGCTTTTTGAAGGTATTGCTTGCAATCCGGCAGCCGCGCCGGATTCTCGAGGTCGGTACGGCCATTGGTTTTTCCGCGCTTCTGATGGCGGAAAATACCTCATCCGGGTGCCGGATTACGACAATCGAAAATTATGAGAAGCGCATCGCGCCTGCAAGAGAGAATATTGCCCGCGCCGGCATGGAAGAACGCATCACTCTTTTATACGGGGACGCGCAGAAGATTCTGCCAACAATGGATGAAAGCTATGATTTTATTTTTATGGATGCGGCAAAGGGGCAGTATATTCACTTTCTGCCGGAAGTGCTGCGTCTGCTTTCGTCTGGCGGGGTGCTGGTCTCAGACAATGTGCTGCAGGATGGCGATCTGATTGAGTCTCATTACGCCGTCGAGCAGCGTAATCGCACGATTTATAAAAGAATGCGCGAGTATTTGTATGCGCTTAAGCATACGGACGGGCTGGTGACTTCTGTCGTGCCGGTTGGGGATGGCGCGGCGGTGACGGTAAAAGTGAACGAGACCACCGGATATTTTCCAGACAAAACAGAGGCAATAAATCGGAAAAGTCCGTTGCAATGACATACAAAGACGAGGAGAACTTTCATGAGACATCCGGAATTATTGGTCCCGGCAAGCTGTCTGGAGGTATTAAAAACAGCGGTGATTTTTGGCGCAGATGCGGTTTATATCGGCGGAGAGGTCTATGGTCTGCGTGCGAAAGCAAAAAATTTTACGATGTCCCAGATGGCAGAGGGCATTGCGTTTGCACATGAACACGGGGTAAAGGTATATGTAACGGCAAATATTCTGGCCCACAATCGTGATCTGGAGGGCATTGAGTCCTATTTCAGGGAATTGAAGGAGCTGCGTCCGGACGCACTGATTATTGCGGATCCGGGCGTTTTTATGCTTGCGAAGCGGATCTGTCCGGAGATTGAACGGCATATCAGCACACAGGCGAACAATACGAATTACGAGACCTGCCGGTTCTGGTGGGAACAGGGCGCGAAGCGCATTGTATCGGCGAGGGAGCTTTCTCTGCCGGAATTGAAGGAGCTGCGCGCGAAGATTCCTGCTCAGATGGAGATCGAGACGTTTGTGCACGGCGCGATGTGTATTTCTTATTCGGGGCGCTGCCTTCTCAGTAACTATTTTACCGGGAGAGACGCGAACCAGGGGGCCTGCACGCATCCCTGCCGGTGGAAATACGCGGTGGTGGAGGAGACGCGTCCCGGAGAGTATCTACCCGTTGAGGAGAATGAACGCGGTACCTATATCTTTAATTCAAAGGACCTGTGCATGATTGAGCACATTCCGGATTTACTCGATGCAGGCATTGACAGCTTTAAGATCGAGGGCCGGATGAAAACCGCACTTTATGTGGCGACCGTGGCGCGTACCTATCGCAAGGCGATGGATGACTGTCTGAAGGACCGGGCGCTGTACGAACAGAATCTGCCGTGGTACCGGGAACAGATTTCAAACTGCACCTATCGGCAGTTTACTACTGGTTTCTTTTACGGAAAGCCGGATCACGAGTCGCAGATTTATGACAGCAATACCTATATCAAGGAATACACCTATCTGGGAATTGTTGGAAATGTGCAGGAAAATCCGTTCCAGGACGACTTGACATTGGGGCAGACAGATCCGCCGTCGGAAGCATGTGATTTCCCGTCGGCTGATGCGTGCAGATGGGTGCAGGTGGAACAGCGAAATAAATTTTCCGTGGGCGAGACCATTGAGGTGATGAAACCGGATGGCAGAAACATCGAGACTCCGGTGCTTGGCATCCGCGATGAGGCTGGCGGTGAAATGGAAAGTGCACCGCACCCGCAGCAAAGGCTCTGGGTGGCGCTTGCAGGTGAAGCGGAAGAATATGATGTACTGCGGCGGAAGGAAAAGTGGGAATGAACCAGATCGGGGGGATATTTTTATGCGGGAAATAGAGGTAAGTCGGTTGACGGATGTGATTGAGCGGCTTTGCATTGAGGCGAATGAGCACCTGCCGGAGGATGTGAAATGCGCGATACGAGGCTGCCGTGCCTGCGAGGACGGTGAGATTGCAAAAGGAGTTCTGGATGACATCATTGAGAATTTTGAAATAGCCGATTCGGAAAACGTTCCCATCTGCCAGGATACGGGAATGGCGTGCGTGTTCCTGGAAATCGGGCAGGATGTCCATCTCGTGGGCGGCGATCTGACCGCTGCGGTGGACGAAGGCGTTCGCAGAGGATATGAGAATGGGTACCTGAGAAAATCCGTTGTGAGGGATCCGGTCCGCCGTGGAAATACCGGAGATAACACGCCGGCGATGCTGTATACAGAGATTGTTCCGGGAGAGCAGATTCGAATCACGGTCGGGCCAAAGGGCTTCGGAAGTGAAAATATGAGCATGATCCGGATGTTCAAACCATCCGCCGGACTTCAGGGGATTAAGGATTTTATTCTGGAAGTGGTGGAAGCTGCCGGGCCGAATCCCTGTCCGCCCATGGTGGTCGGCGTCGGGATCGGCGGTACCTTTGACAAGTGTGCCTTGATTGCAAAAAAAGCACTGATGCGTCCGCTGGACTCGGAAAATCCGGATCCGTTTTACGCCGATCTGGAAAAGGAAATGCTGGAAAAAATCAACCGGCTGGGGATTGGACCACAGGGATTTGGCGGGAAAACGACGGCCGTAGGGCTGAATATCGAAACCATGCCGACCCATATCGCCGGAATGCCCTGCGCGGTAAACATCAGCTGCCATGTCACCCGGCATAAGACCGAAGTGATCTGATAATGCTGATAATGATATGAAACGCTTGGCATTCTGCGGATGTCTGTTTCATGCAGCCGAAATGAAAGGGCGATAGCGCAAGGCACAGAGTCAAATGCTGTATCAGGCGCTTAAGAACGGTTTCTTGCGCAAAATGTTGGTTCCGGTTTATCCGGGTTAGGGATTTTTAGGAGAAACGAATATGGAGAGACGACGGATTACACTGCCATTGACAACGGAACTGGCCCGCTCCCTGCATGCGGGAGAACAGGTGCTTTTGACCGGAACGATTTATACCTCCCGCGACGCGGGTCACAAGCGTATGTGTGAAGCGCTTGCCAGAGGAGAAGAGCTTCCGTTTGACCCAACGGATGCGACAATTTACTATGTTGGTCCGACGCCGGCGAAGCCGGGGCAGGTCATCGGGTCCGCGGGTCCGACGACCAGCGGACGCATGGACGCCTATGCGCCGACTCTGATGAGCGTGGGCGCGCGCGGGATGATCGGCAAGGGTGCACGCCTTCCGGAGGTCGTAGAGGCAATGAAAAAATACAGCGGCGTGTACTTTGGAGCGATTGGCGGTGCGGGTGCGCTGCTCGCGAAATCTATCAAAAAGGCTGAATTAATTGCCTATGAGGATCTGGGTGCAGAGGCTTTGCGGAAATTGTATGTGGAGGATATGCCTCTTGTTGTGATCATTGACAGTGATGGGAACAATCTTTACGAAGAAGGACGGGCGGCGTACCTTGCGGGCTGTAATCTGATAAATGATAACCATTCAGGCAGGTAAACCTGCATAGCCGGTTTTTCATTTCAATGCTGTTCTGAACTGTTACGGTAAATAAAATGGCAGGAACATACGGCACAAAGGGATTGGAATTCATACGGAGGGAAAACAGATGACGAGAGGCGAATTTCAGAAACGAATGGAGAAGCTCCTGCTGGTGGACGGCGCGACAGGTTCGAATCTGATGGAGATGGGAATGCCGCGCGGTGTCTGCACGGAGCAGTGGGTGCTTGAGCACAAGGAGGTCATCCAAAGCCTGCAGCGGGCATATATCCAGGCGGGAAGTCAGGTGATTTACGCGCCGACGTTTGGAGCAAATCGCTGCAATCTCGCCAAGCATGGGCTGGAAGCGGGGATTCGGGAAATGAATCTTACCCTGGCTTCCTACTCAAAAGAAGTTGCGCGGGAATTTGACGGAATTCTGGTCGCCGGAGACATCAGCCCGACCGGAGCTATGATGGAACCGATGGGCGGAATGACCTATGAAAAAGCGTTTGCGATTTATCAGGAGCAGGTACGCTATCTGCTGGAGGCAGGGGTTGATTTGATTGCTGTGGAGACGATGTATCAGATCGAAGAGACCATGGCGGCAATTGACGCCGTGCACAGCATCTGTGATCTCCCGGTGCTCTGCACGGTAACCGTGGAGGCGGACGGCAGTATTTTCACCGGCGGCAATGCGACGGAAGCTGCCATGGCATTTGAGGCGTCCGGTGCGGACGCGGTCGGCATCAACTGCTCGGTCGGACCGAATCAGCTGGTATCTGTTATTCGCGGGATGAAGGAGCATGTGTCCGTTCCGGTGATAGCCAAACCGAACGCGGGTATGCCGACAATCGATGACGCAGGCAATGCCCATTATGGCATGGGCGCAGAGGAATTTGCCCATTATATGAAGGAGCTTGTGGATGCGGGGGCAACCATCATAGGCGGATGTTGCGGCACGACACCGGATTATATCCGTGAGGTCGCAAGGGTGCTGGAGCTTTCGCCGACGCATTCCATGCAGTGAAGCATTTAGCATCGATACAGGCTCGGCGGTGCGGGTCTGACCAGTAACGAAATTTTACTTGTACGAGTGAATTCTCTGTGCTAAACTGCCTTTATTAATCGTAACGGAAAGAGGAGATTATTATGGAAAGAGAAACAGTATCCAGGAATTTTATTGAACAGATTATCGATACGGATCTGGCGGAGGGGAAATACGAGACTATCTGTACGCGGTTTCCACCGGAGCCGAACGGATATCTGCACATCGGACATGCCAAGTCGATTCTTTTGAATTATGGGATTGCAAAAAAATATGGCGGAAGGTTCAATCTTCGCTTTGATGATACGAATCCGACCAAGGAAAAGACCGAATTTGTAGATTCCATCCTCGCGGATGTGAAGTGGCTGGGCGCGGATTTTGAAGACCGCCTGTTTTTTGCCTCCAATTATTTTGAGCAGATGTACGAGGCGGCAGTGAAGCTGATTAAAAAGGGAAAGGCTTTCGTATGCGACCTTTCCGCGGAAGAAATCCGCGAATACCGCGGAACGCTGACGGAGCCGGGAAAAGAAAGCCCATACCGGAACCGCAGCGTAGAGGAGAATCTGGCCCTTTTTGAAAATATGAAAAACGGGATGTACGAGGACGGCGCAAAGGTGCTGCGCGCGAAAATTGATATGGCCTCCCCGAACATTAATATGCGGGATCCGGTCATTTACCGCGTAGCACATATGACCCATCACAATACCGGAGATACGTGGTGCATCTATCCGATGTATGATTTCGCGCATCCGATTGAGGACGCGATCGAGGGAGTGACGCATTCCATCTGTACGCTGGAATTCGAGGATCACCGGCCGCTTTACGACTGGGTGGTACGCGAGGTCGGATACGAACATCCGCCCAAACAGATTGAGTTTGCCAAGCTCTATCTGACCAATGTGGTGACCGGCAAGCGTTATATTAAAAAGCTGGTAGAACAGGGCATTGTCGATGGGTGGGACGACCCGCGTCTGGTGACCATCGCGGCCCTGAAACGGCGCGGCTTTACCCCGGAATCCATTCAGATGTTTGTTGACCTGTGCGGAATCAGCAAGAGCCAGAGTTCTGTGGATTACGCGATGCTTGAGTACTGCATTCGTGAAGACCTGAAGCTGAAGCGTCCGCGTATGATGGCGGTGCTTGACCCGGTGAAGCTGGTGATTGATAATTATCCGGAAAATGAGATGGAATACCTGGATGTAGAGATGAATCTGGAGAATCCGGAGCTTGGCATGCGCAAGGTACCGTTTGGGCGTGAGCTATATATTGACCGGGAAGACTTTATGGAAAATCCGCCGAAAAAATATTTCCGTCTGTTTCCAGAAAATGAAGTGCGCCTGATGGGAGCCTATTTTGTAAAATGCGTCGGCTTCGAAAAGGATGCGGACGGAAACGTGACGGAAATTCACTGTACCTATGACCCGGAGACCAAATGCGGCACCGGATTTACCGGCCGCAAGGTAAAGGGTACGATTCACTGGGTAGCGGCTGTGACTGCAATTCGCGCGACCGTGCGGCTGTATGAGAACATTATCGACGAGTCCAAAGGTGTATATAACGAGGACGGTTCCTTAAACCTGAATCCGAGTTCCCTGACCGTTCTGAATAACTGCCTGCTGGAGCCGGCGTTTGTGGACGCGAAGCTGATTGAAAAGCCCTCTCATTCGGTTCCCGCAGCACAGACAGGTGCCGATGCTTCCGCTGCCCCGGAAACGGACTGCTATGCCAGAGCGTATGACAGCTTCCAGTTTGTCCGCCAGGGATACTTCTGTGTGGACGCGAAGGATTCCAGACCGGACGCTCTGGTGTTCAACCGCATCGTTTCGCTGAAGAGCTCCTTCCGGCTGCCGAAGCCGGAATAAGGTATGAGGGAGATGGATACGCATGAATGACCTGACCATCAGTCTGGACACGCATTTGGCAACCCCACTGTATGAACAGATCTATAACTATCTCAAAAGTGAAATACTAAATGGAGGGCTGCCTTTTCGCGAGAGGCTGCCCTCTTCGAGAAAGCTGGCGGATTACCTCCAGGTGAGCAGGACGACCGTCAATCAGGCATATGATCAGCTGGTCTCGGAAGGTTATCTTGAGGCAGTGCCGCAAAAGGGCTATTTTGTCTGCGACCTGGAGGGTTTGCTGCATTTAAAACCCGTATCTGCACCGGCTGCCTCGGAACGGAATCCCGGTCCTTCTGACTATTTGTATGATTTTTCTCCGCACGGCGTGGACCTGAACAGCTTTCCGCATAATGCGTGGAGGAAGCTTTCCAAAAATCTTCTGATGGAGGAGGACAAATATCTGTTTCGGCTGGGTGATCCGCAGGGGGAGCCCGAGCTTCGTGCTACCATTGCAGGCTATCTTCATCAGGCGCGCGGCGTCAACGCACAGCCGGAACGGATTGTAGTCGGGGCGGGGAATGATTTTCTGCTGCTGTTGCTGTGCAGTATGTTTGGCAGCGGTACGCGGATTGCCATGGAAAGCCCGACCTACCGGAAAGCATACGATCTGTTTCGCAATCTCTCAAATGATGTGCAGATTGTCGAGATGGATGAATCCGGGATGTGTGTGGATCAGCTGGAGGCGACCGGCGCCCGGCTGGCCTACGTCATGCCGTCTCATCAGTATCCGCTCGGAACCGTCATGCCGGTCAAACGGCGGATGCAGCTGCTTCACTGGGCATCCGGCGGAGATGCGGGTCCAGCGAGAGACGATGCATTCGCGCGTGACAGGATATCAACGGGAGGCATGATATCAACGGATGGTATGTTGTCAGCGGATGGCATGATATCAACGGGTGGCATGTTGTCCGCAGACAACAGTCAGGACCGCTATATTATTGAGGACGATTACGACAGTGAGTTCCGCTACAAGGGCAGACCGATACCCGCACTGCAGGGATATGACCGGGACGACCGCGTCATTTATATCGGAACCTTTTCCAAATCCATCGCGCCATCTATCCGCGTCAGCTACATGGTGCTCCCGGAGCGCCTGATGGAGCTGTACAACGAGCGGGCACGGAATATTTCCAGCACCGTTTCGCGCGTCGACCAGATGCTGATTGCCGGCTTTTTGAATGAGGGTTATTACGAGCGCCATCTGAACAAGATGCGTGCTGTCTATCGAAGCCGTCATGATACGCTGCTTGAGGAATTGAAATCGTTTCGTCCTATTAGCGAGATAAGCGGAGAGAATGCGGGGGGTCACCTGCTTCTGACGTTCACGAATGGCATGACGGAAGCGGAGGCCATCCGACGGGCTTCTGCCCAGGGCGTTCATGTTTATGGATTATCTGACTACTACGTGGAAACCCCTACCGATTTGCATCCATCGGCTTCAGAGGGTGAACGTCTTGTTTCAGGCTCTGATATCAATGATGTAAAAAAAATACCGCACAGGAACGATACAGTGCTTCTGGGGTACGCAAACCTTTCAGAGCGGGAAATCCGGGAGGCTGCCGTGAGGCTCCGAAAGGCATGGCTTACGTAATTTTAAACTCTTAAATCAGAGAAAAAAGCGTGGAAAGCGCAGCCATTACTGAGAAGGCGGATAGCAAAAAGGTGCCAACCGAAGCGGGATTCCATCGTTGATGTACTATCTATGGCCAGTGTATTTTGCCGGGAGGAAGTGCGATGTTTTATGATGCCATCACGGATTTCATATTTACGGAAAATTCCCCGCAGAAATCGGACATCATTTTTATACCGGGTAGCGTCTGTCCGGAGCTGGCGCTTCATGCGGCGAAGCTCTATCAGGAAGGATACGCACCCACCATCCTGCCTTCGGGGAAATACAGTATCACGAAAGGACAACTGGAGCTTCCTCCCGAACTGACATTAACAGCATCGAACAATCCCATGTTCCATCCTGCTTCCTGTACAACAGAATGTGATTACCTCTGTTCCATTCTGCGGACGGAACAGGTACCGGAATCTGCGATTCTCCGGGAACCGGAGGCAACCTTTACCTGGGAAAACGCAATCTATTCCAGACGGGTGACGGACGCCACTGATCTGGTCATTCGTCGTGCAATTTTATGCTGCAAGGCCTACCATGCCAGACGCAGCCTGATGTATTATCAGCAGCAGTTTCCGGAGACCGAATTTCTGGTCTGTCCGGTCGTCGTGAACGGGATCAGCCGGGACAACTGGTATCTGACCAGAAAAGGAATCGACACGGTACTCGGGGAAGTCGAGCGCTGCGGCGGGCAGTTTCACGAGATTATAGCAGAAGCGGCCGGGCTTACGAATGATGAGCCCGGTTGATATTGATTTGCCCATTCGTTTCGGCGGATTCCCTGGCAGTAAGCGGTGGCAGTGATATGGATGAGTCCGGTTGCTCTTGATTTCTCTCTGCAAGATTTTCAAACAGTGAGTGGCAGCAGTGAGTGGCAATAAGTAATGACAGTGAGTGGTGACAGTGAGCAGTGACAGTGAGTGGAAAAGAGACAAATCAGAAAGTCAAAGACGTATAGATAACGATGGATGGATCACAAGAGGTGATTATGATAAAATTAGTTGTATCAGATATAGATGGCACCCTGGTCCCGGATGGTTCGAGCCAGATTAATCCGGAACTATTCGATGTGATCCGGGAGCTGAAAAAACGTGGAATCACATTCGTTGCTGCCAGCGGCAGGCAATACGAGAGCATTCATCGATTGCTGGAGCCGATAGCGGATGATATTATATTTATTGCGGAAAATGGCGGAAAGGTGATGCACCATGATCAGATGTTATCGGTCGAGTACATGGATCCCGATGTCGCAAGAGAATTGATCCTTTTCCTGCGCAGGCTGCCGGAATGCGAGCTGATGCTGGCCACGCCGGATTATACCTGGCTGGAGACAAGAGACGAAGAATTTGCCGACTGGATCATCAATGGCTACAAATTCCATTTAAAGCGCACGGAGGATTTGCTTCCCCTTTATGATCAGGTTATCAAAATAGCCGCCTACCGGAAAAATGGGGTACAGACCTTTATTGATAAAATCAGGGAACGGTTTCAGAACCGGCTGAATATCATGATGTCGGGCAATATGTGGGTAGATTGCATGAGCAAAACGACTGATAAAGGAAACGCACTCTCAAAAATACAGCATCATCTGGGCATTTCCGCGGATGAAACGATGGTATTTGGAGATAATTGTAATGATATCCAAATGATCGAGCATGCTGCCTGGAGCTATGCTGTCGCAAACGCACATCCGCAGCTAAAAAAAGCCGCCCGATATGAGGCTCCGTCCTGTGCAGAAAATGGGGTTCTTCGGACCATACGCGAACAATTGCTGAAGCCACCTGTCATGTGACACATAGAAGAAATAGTATTACATGGGATTGAGCCATCGGATGCTGCACTGTGATATGGGCTGTCAGGAACGAAAATTGTCAGACAATAGGAGGTATCTATGAACTTGAAAAAAGAATATCTGGAGGTTTTTCTGGAAAACCAGGAGCAGCTGTTTGACGAACCGGTCGCGGAGACGCTGGAAGAAGCAGACGAATTTTTGGAAGAATGCATGGCTGTTGTGGCAGACGATTATAAGGATCTGAAAAAATGCTTCAAAGAAAATGGCGGCGACATTTCCGGCATGACCAAAGAAGAAGTGCTCAGTCAGGCGGAAGTATTTGCCCTGCCGGATGGAAAATATCTGATCGTGGAAGGATAACCGTTACTTAAGATGAACGTTTATTACTTTCATCCGTATTCTCCTGCACAGATCTAAGGTATTTTTATACGAAAGAAATTTTCCCGTAATACGGTTAATCGGAACAATAATGGGCATAATGAACCACAGATGAGCAAATAGCTGCAGTAAACCTTAGAGCTACAGCGCAATTATACAATCATTCGAAAAGAGGAAAATTATTATGCCCGATACCTTAAAGCAAAAGCAACAGCAGGAATATCAGAACTATATAAAGGAAGTAACTCCCACCCACAGCTTAGCCCTTGCTATGTGCAAGGCTTTTGTCACAGGCGGAATCATCTGCGTGATTGGGCAGTTGATTTTAAGCTTTGGAAGCACGCTGGGACTGGATCAGCAGACGGCCGGAAGCTGGTGTTCCCTGCTGTTGGTTCTTTGCAGCGTCATACTGACCGGATTCGGCATCTACCCAAAGCTGGCCAAATTCGGCGGCGCCGGCACGTTAGTCCCCATAACCGGGTTCGCAAATTCCGTAGCAGCACCGGCGATTGAGTATAAAAAAGAAGGCCAGGTCTTCGGCATCGGCTGTAAGATTTTTACCATCGCCGGTCCGGTGATCCTGTATGGGCTGTTCACCAGCTGGGTGTTAGGGTTGATCTACTGGGTGCTGAAGGCGGTCGGAGTGATGTGAGCAGGGAAAGTTTCCTTTTATTATTCCGAAGAAGCATCGCCGGAATGATGTGTTGATACTGCGAGTTATCAATGCCCAATCTGTCTGCATCGGGGCATTGGATTGAATGAACTATTTTGTCCTTTGGTGCAACATGGCGGAGATAATGAATAATGAGGCAGACATGATACAGAATGGGAGATATAACCCTTAGCGGGTCAGATCTTCCATTTTTATGCACAGGGGCGCGTAATGTGTTTTGTGGCTTACGCCACATGCGCCCCGCGTAGCGGATAGGGGAGAAGAGCATTCCCCTGTCCGATTTTAGAGATGGTTATATCGGATGTATTGTGTTATACTATGTCGAGATGATAATGATTGTTTGAATATATTTCATGGGATCAAAATGGTTTTAATGATTTAATGATGCGCATAAAAAGGAGACAAATGCAATGCTATTATTAGAATATCCCAAATGTTCTACCTGCAGAAAAGCGAAGAAATGGTTAGATGAGCATGGCATCGAATACATAGATCGCCATATTGTGGAGGAAAGACCATCTTATGATGAACTAAAGGACTGGTATAAAGGAAGTGGATTGCCGCTTAAGAGATTTTTTAACACAAGCGGAAACTTATATAAAGAATTTCAGCTTAAGGAAAAACTACCGTCGATGAGTGAAGAAGAACAGTTAAAGCTGCTGGCTTCTAATGGTATGCTGGTGAAGAGACCGCTTATTGTTGATGATAATACGGTGATTGCTGGATTTAAGGAAGCAGAGTGGGAAGAAAAATTGTTCCAGCTAGATTAAGTAAAGATAATACAGGGAGCCGAACATGAATAAAGACCCATTTAAAGAATATATCAAAGAGTCTGAACCGCATAAACGAGAGAAAGGATATGCGTGGCATACTGCTATTGGCTTGCAGGCAGTAGACGGTTTAAAAACATCGGAATATCTGCTGCACACGGCAATCCGAAATATTGAGGGTGAGATATCTTTTGAAGAAGCGGGGAAACTGCTTCAAACCTACTATGAGGAAAATTCTGTTCATGATACAGGAGACCGTACCGAAGAGGCGGACAAAGTTTCCGTACGGATTGCAGCACTTTTGTCTGAGCGGGCATTTAGCTTTACACCGAATGAGTATATTTCGATTCACAGAAAGCTGTTTACAGGAATTTATTCTCATGCAGGATGCATCCGTGATTATAATATCACAAAGAAAGAATGGGTGTTGAATGGTGCTACCGTGCTTTACGGAAGTGCTTCGGAGCTGCGCGCAACGTTGGAGTATGACTTTTCTGAGGAGAAAAAATTCTCCTATCGAAATCTTTCAATGGATGAGATCATTCATCATCTGGCAGTATTTATATCAAGATTGTGGCAAATCCATATATTTGGTGAAGGGAATACCAGAACAACGGCTGTGTTTTTTATCAAGTATCTCCGTTCACTTGGTTTTGAAGCAACGAATGATATATTTGCTGAAAACGCATGGTACTTTCGGAACGCATTAGTCAGGGCAAATTATAATGATCTGAAAAATGGTATCCGTGAAACGACAGAATACCTTGAAGTGTTCCTGCGCAATCTTTTGCTAAATGAGAACCACCCGCTTCATAATCGAACAATGCATATCAGTGGTGCTTTCCAGTCGTTAGAAAAAGTGAACATTGAGAGCCGAGAAACGAATGATGGGAGCCAAAAAACGAACATTGAGAATGAAAAAGTGAACATTGATGAGGGGATTGAAACAGAAAAAGTGAACATTGAAGACCGATTCACATCAAAAACGGCAGCTCATGTTCGGAAGCTGCTGGCTGCATTTGGCTCGACTACCGTATTCGGCAGGTCAGAGGTTCAGCAGGTGCTTGGATTGAAAGCGACAAGAAGCTCCGCTCTAATTAGTGAAATGCTGAAGCAGGAAATGATAGAGCCAGTGAAAGGCCAGGGAAAGGGTAAGTATCGTTTTCTTTAGATCAATAAGAAATGTTACACTTTTTTGTCCCTAATAGAACGCCAGCAGAGGGCCAGGTCTTCGGTATCGGCTGTAAAATTTTTACTATCGCCGGTCCGGTGATCCTGTATGGGCTGTTTACCAGCTGGGTGTTGGGACTGATTTACTGGGTGCTGAAGGCGGTTGGAGTGGTGTGAATGGTGATAGGTTTTCGCCTTTTTATAGAAATCTTCGCCTGTTTGGCACGAAATGACGGAAATAATGAAACAATGAGGAAGACATGCTGTAGAATGGGAGATATATCCTTAGGTTACAGGTCACACCCGGGCCAAAGGAGATGCGCCTAAAAGCCACGACAAGTAG